>NZ_JYDG01000157.1:0-1771 GCF_003263545.1 Rahnella sp. AN3-3W3 | reverse complement strand
CCGACGCCCACGACCTTGATTTTGACCTTAAGGCCGGTTTGGGTGGCAACCCAAGCTGTTGACCTTGAATTTGAAGTTAGAACCCAATCTCACGGCCAATCCTGTGCCTGTCATTAAACCGTCACAACCCTCCCTTAACCTTCCGGTAACAAAAAATATCTATATGTGTTTTTTTATTTCCGATGGTTTAGAAAAAGGAGTTTAGACAATGCAACAATCTGTATCTCTGATCGCCCGTACAGTGACTGCCGCCCTGCTGCTTTCCGCCTCTGCCGCCTCCCTCGCCGCTGAAACTGACACGCTGACTGACCGCGCCGCGAAAGGCGTGCTGACAGAACCGGGTGGCGCACGCCGCCTGAGCGGTGATCAGACCGCCGCGCTGAAAGCATCGCTGTCCGACAAAACGGTGAAAAACGTCATTTTGCTGATTGGCGACGGCATGGGTGATTCTGAAATTACCTCTGCGCGTAACTATGCCGAAGGTGCAGGCGGCTATTTCAAAGGTATCGATGCCCTGCCGCTGACTGGTCAGTACACACATTATTCTCTGGACAAGAAAACGCAGAAACCAAGTTATGTAACTGACTCTGCTGCTTCCGCCACTGCCTGGACAACCGGCGTCAAAAGCTATAACGGTGCGATTGGCGTGGATGTAAACGGTAAAGATCACCAGACCATTCTCGAAATTGCTAAAGCGGCGGGTAAAGCCACCGGCAACGTTTCTACCGCTGAATTGCAGGATGCCACACCGGCAGCGCAAATCGCCCATGTCACCTCGCGCAAATGCTACGGCCCGGAAGAAACAGCAGAGAAATGTGCCAGCAACGCCCTGGAAAACGGCGGACGCGGTTCGATCACAGAACAATTGTTGCAGGCTCGTGCGGATGTCACGCTGGGCGGCGGCAGAAAATCATTCAGTCAGCTGGCGAAAGCCGGTGAGTTCCAGGGGAAATCACTGAAAGACCAGGCGCTGGCGCAGGGTTATGTCTGGGTGGAGAACGCTGAACAGCTGAGCGCAATCACGCAGGCAGACCAGAAGAAACCGGTGCTGGGCCTGTTTTCCGAAGGCAATATGCCGGTTCGCTGGCAGGGGCCGAAAGCCACTTATCACGGTAATATCGACAAACCTGCCGTGACCTGTGAAGCCAATCCGCAACGCACCGCAGATATCCCGACGCTGGCTGCGATGACAGAAAAAGCCATCGACCTGCTGAAAACCAATCAGAACGGTTTCTTCCTGCAAGTTGAAGGCGCATCGATAGATAAGCAGGATCACGCCGCCAATCCATGCGGACAGTTTGGTGAAACGGTCGATCTGGATGAGGCCGTACAGAAAGCGCTGGAGTTCGCCCGTCAGGATGGCAACACGCTGGTTATCGTCACCGCCGACCACGCGCATTCCAGCCAAATAATCGAAGCCGACGCCAAAGCACCGGGCCTGACGCAGACGCTGACCACCAAAGACGCGCGCCGATGACCATCAGCTACGGCAACTCCGAAGATGATTCGCAGGGACATACCGGGACTCAACTGCGCATAGCCGCGTTCGGGCCGCATGCGGGGAATGTGGTCGGTCTGACAGATCAGACAGATTTGTTCTATACGATGCGGGATGCCATGGCGCTCAAGTAATTCAGGATAGCCGCTGCATTTGGGCGGCTTTTCAAAAGCCTAAAATTTTAAAACCTTGGGTTGTTATCCAAACTGGCCTTAAGGTCAACACCTTGGGTTGCCACCCAAATTGGCCTTAGGGTCAAGGTCGTGGGCTCGC
>NZ_JYDG01000156.1:0-1582 GCF_003263545.1 Rahnella sp. AN3-3W3 | reverse complement strand
GCACCTGTTCGCTTTAACCGAAAGCAGCAAAAAGTGTATGTCTACGAGTATAAAAAAAGCATCTGGCCGTGGGCTCGCTGGCCGGTGACGATCAAGGTATTTGACTGGGCGGATATTCAGGGCGAGCGGGTTGAGATGTCCGGACATGCGGACTGGGGGCACCGTGTTTACTGCGCGGTTTGCCGTCCGGGCACGTATCAGGTGGCGGATCGCTTTGTCCTGACCTGGACCGTGGGCAGTATCCATGACGTGTATGGACTATGGAGCGCCTGTTGCCAGTATATGCAGGGAAAAGCCGTGTCTGATAAACCCCTTCGAACCGATACACCGCCGGACTGGACGCCGTTCAGAACCGTCCGCTGGCCCGAAGATATGGATAAGGCTTCCCGGGCCGTGCCTGAGTGGAGTGGAGCTCATTTAACCCCGATGGCTGCGAAAACCTGGGTTTGTTGTTGTAAATAACTGTGCAGTACTAAAAGCCAGGCGTTAATCCATCGCCAGCTGATTCATGATCAACACGATCTTATCCAGGATCTCACTGAACAGATGCTCGCTGAACGGGGCGAGCATTGGCATCATCAGGCCTATCGCCAGAACACCGATGCTGAGCGTCAGCGGGAAACCGATAACGAAAACGGAAAGCTGTGGCGTGACACGGTTTAACAGGCCGAGCGCCATGTTCAGCGTCAGCAGCAATGTCACAATCGGTAATGCCAGCATCATTCCGCCGCTGAATACGATACTGCCCGCTTTGGCGACCGCCATAAACCCTTCGGCATTGACCGGATTATGGCTGATAGGCAGGGTGTGGAAGCTGTCAGCCAGCAGGGAAATCAGCCACAGATGCGCGTTAAACGTCAGGAACAACAGCACTGCCAGCAGGTTTAAAAACTGCGCCAGCAGCGGAGTGTTCAGGCGATTGCTCGGGTCATAAAACGTGGCAAAAGAAATCCCCATCTGCAAACCCATAATCTCACCCGCCATACGAATAGCCGCAAATGCCAGTTGCATTGTGATGCCTAACGCGGTGCCAATCATGATTTGCTGCATCGCCAGCCACAGCGCGGGGGTGGAGAAAATCGGCGTGTCCACCGGTGGCAGAGAAGGGGCAATCAGGAAGGTAATCATCATCCCCAGACCGAGTTTCACCCGGTTAGGGACTGACTTTTCACTGGTGATCGGCGCAGTGCTGATCAGCGCCAGAATTCGCAGCAGAGGCCAGAAGTACATGCTCAGCCATCCGGCGAGCTGGGTGCTGTCGAAGGAAACCATAGATTACCCGATGATGTACGGCAGGTTGGAAAACAACGTGCGCATGTAATCGAGCAGCAGATTTAGCATCCACGGACCGGCGATAACGATAGTCGCTACCACAGCCAGGATCTTAGGGATGAATGACAGCGTTTGTTCGTTGATCTGCGTCGCCGCCTGCAACAGGCTGACGATAAGCCCGGTGACCAGCGCGGCCAGCAACAAAGGCGCAGCAACGGCTAATGCCACTTTCATCGCCTCATTGCCCAGTGCCATTACCGATTCAGGAGTCATAAGATTCTCGTAAAAGAAGACGGTCAACTCCCTCCCC
>NZ_JYDG01000155.1:0-5306 GCF_003263545.1 Rahnella sp. AN3-3W3 | reverse complement strand
TTTAACCGTAAGCGTCAGAAAGTGTATGTTTACGAATATCAGCGAAGTATATGGCCATGGAAACGCTGGCACCCCGTTATTAAGGTTTTTGACTGGGCAGATATTCATGCCGAACGGGTGCTGATGGCGGGCCATGCTGACTGGGGACATCGTATCTATTGCGCCGTCTGCAAACCCGGTACCGTAGAAGTCATGGACAGGTTTATCCTCACCTGGACGGTTGGCAGTGTGTTTGATGCTTACGGATTATGGAGCCACTGCTGTCACTACATGCAGGCGAAGCCCGTACCCACCGCCCCGCTGCTGACAAAGGCGCCCGCAAGCTGGACGCCGTTTAACACCGTCCGCTGGCCTGCTGATATCGACCGGGAGTCGACCACCGGGCCGGAAGTAACCTGCACTGAGAGCTGCCATTAATGCCAACAGCGACTTCATTATCAGAATTGTTATACGCAAAGTGCGATGAATACCGCTACCTGCTGCTGGATCCGTTGAAAAGTGTTCGATCATGGAACGCCCTGCATCTCAATCGCCTCAATGACGTATTTGGGAATGATGCCCTGTACAGAGTGCTTCGCCCTGACCTTGCATACGCACCTCAGTATTGTCCGGTGGTGATGCTGCTGGCCCTGCCCGGGATACTTTGTAATGAGGAGTTATTGCTTAAAAGCGAAGAATATTCCCGCGATGAAAAGCTCTATGAAAAGCGTTATATCTGCGGCTGGATAAGTTCGCCGCTGGCACCTGAGGCATTTGCCGCAGAGCTGGCAGGCTTATGTAAACAAGTACAGCGCGAAAATATCGTCCCATTTTATGAGCCATTACGCCTCGAACTGTTAACTGCGCTCAACGGAAAAAATGAATTCTCCCGCCTTATCAGCAACATCAGCCAGTGGTGCTGGATCTCCTGTAGTGGTCGTATGCAGGTATTGTCCGGCACAACTGAGGGGGATGAATGGCGGATGAAATGGGGTACAGAGTGCGCACAGAATAATGTGCGTGATATCTGGCGATTGCTGTCTGCGTGGCACAAAACCGGTGGCTCACTGCCTGCCGATGCCGCAAAGCAAGCGGCGGATGCCTGGGCGAAGTCCGAACTGGCCAGACTTCCCCATAAAGCTGACACAGTATGTCTTGCACTAAGTTACCTGACGTTACCCGACAACATCACTGCACACCCCGAGGTATTGGCGCTGTTAGAACAGGTTGCCAGCCATTCGGATCTGTATTTGACCCGGTTATTCCCCACGCTTTCGGATGCCCTCTTGCAGACGCTTATCGGGCCATAGCGCATAAAAAAAGGAATTTTGACGATGAGTTCACAATCACAAGCTTCTCAGAACAGTGCCGCAAGCGAACAGGTAGCGGGCACGCCATCAGGCTGTAAAGCCTGCAAGCGAGAAGGTGTCGCTATTTTCCCCCTGCGTGTGGCCGCCGTTCCAAAACCATTGGTCAATACCGGCTGGGCGCCTTCGGTGCCGAAGCAGGATTCCGAACTGACGGGCGGCGAGTATAAATACGCACTACGCACACTGCGGGAAGGATATTTGTATGTCCTGCTGGATAACACCTACTGGCAAGGTTATCAGGTGACGCCTGAAGGTGCCTTGCGCATGTTCAATGCTGAAGAAATGCCTGAAGGAGAAAAAGTCGAATCGCTGAGCGAGGCCTGTCTGACGCAGAACCACGAGATCGTGGCGGGTTTTATCAATATCGATCCAAAATATACACAAGCGGCCGTGGCATTTAGCAGTGATCCGTGGAGCAAAACGGTGCTGGATGAATACCAGAATGGAACACGTCCCGCCAGCCGTTTTACTCAGATAACCCTGTCTGAGGGAAATGTCACTGCTGCAGACCACAGTCGTAGTCTGACACTTGACCCTTCGCTGTCTGCCCTCAAAAGTAATGTGCTGGAATTCGCCACGGATTCATTTCCCAGTATCGCGGGCAAGGAAGGATTACCGAATGGCGCGCATGGCTTTTCTCATCGTATGGATCCTCAAAAGCAAACGGCACTGGGGAACCGCATCGCCCAGTTAACGCACCAGTATAAGGCGCCGGTGACTGCATTAGTGCTCGACGATCAAGTCGGAGTAATTCAGGAATTAAACACCGGACGACTGGATTGCGTAGAGGCACTGGCTGCATATACAGCTATAACCAGTAATATTCATAAGAAAATGATTTCTGATGCCATTCTGCAGATTAAACAATCAACAGCAGCGCAGATGAAAACAGACCCGAATATAAAGGGGGTTTACACGCCGGGTTACACCACGTCGTACTCCACTTCCCGTGAAAACCAGGTTGCAGCAGAGGTATATAAAGCCACGCGTCGTATGGAAGATTATTATGATGAACCCGCGCGGGCAGAGTTTGCCCGGGATTATCAGTCCACCGTTGACGGCTACAACCGCAAAATAGTCGCTACCTGGAAGGATCTGAATGCCGCCTACCGTTCTGCGCTCTGGCTGACCATTCTCAAGAACGACTATGCCCCGCAAAACAGTGCTATCAGCTGGGTGGCACAGCTGACCACCATTACCCGCTGTCTTCAGGGCAGTGTCGCGGGTTTTGATATGGAAAACAGCGGCAAAGACAGCGAGACCCCGGAATGGGCAAGATGGCTGGAAGATCCGCAAAGCCTGCCGTATATGGCCCTGATGCGCAGCCAGCCGGGTGTAACCGATTTACCGTCGCAGGTCTTCGGCGGCAGCCTGACCTATGCCAACCTGAAAGCAGTGCTAAACAGTAAGGAAGTTAGCGATTATATCAACAGCCCCGCGTATCAGAAAATAATGGCAAGCTTGATCACCTCCATTTCCGGCGCATTCAGCAAGCTCGAAAACACATTGTCTGCACAGGCAAAATCCGGGATGGTGCGAATGTTACAAGCCGTAGCTTATACATCAGCAGATGTGCCTGCCGCGACCCTGCTTACCGGGAAGCTCACTATCCGCGAATATCAGCACATGCTGCAAATTCAGCTTGATGCCCACGGTAAACCTGCCTGGAGTATCTCGGGCGAAGAAAATGGCCGCGTAACCAGTACCTCGCGTTTGGGGCACTGGACGCAAATCAATGACCCGGCCATCCTTGAGCAAAAAATTACGGTGAAATTAGGCGCACCGCTGAATAAGGCTCTCCCGGCAGCTGTCACATCCGACGCCATCGACCGCTCCCTGCTCTCCGGTGAAATTGAGTTGGGTGAAGCTGATATGCGTAATGCAGCACGCAGTCAGTTAAAGGTATCAACAGATCTCCAGAGCGGCTTTATTGGAGTGATTCTGGCCGGAATTTTGCTGTATGCCACTTTTAGCGATCTGGATGAGCTAAAGAAAGCCATACCGGGCGATACTCAGGCAGAGATGGGGCTGGCTTCCAAGTCTTTAATCATCATGGCTTCCGCCGTAGAAATTGTCGGGCAAAGCGCAGCTGTCGCGGGATTATTTAAGAATGGCGATCTTCTCATTCGGGGTGCGGGGGTGATTGGAGGCTTCGCAGCGATAATTGACGGTATTGCGCTAGGAATAAAAGCACATGAATTAGGTAAGGCCGGGGATGCAATAGCTTCCGGCTGTTACTACGTGGCAGCGGGATTGGTTGTACTTTCTGGCGGAGTTGGGGTGGCATTCAGTAGCTTAGCTATTTTTACATTATTAGGGCCGGTTGGTTGGTGCATTACCCTTGGGATAGCGGCCTATACATTGGTTGCTATCGGCAATCTTTTTGTACGTTCACCGCTGGAGCGTTGGTTATCGCATACATGTTTCGGGACCGATCAAAATGAAGACAATCAGCACCCTATGTCGCGCGTGGAAAATCCTGCAGACCTCCAGGAGGCCATGAAACAGCTGCATATCCTCGCCAGTGGCGTGTCGGTAAAGCTAAGTGGTGACTGGGTCACGGAGATAATGAGCAACACCCGAATTCTGGGTAACCGAATACTCGCTGCGCGGGTCATACTGGCGGACTGCAACCCGGCAGGTTCTGACTGGCTCGTCGAACTGACAGCCACCGGTGGCAACGGCTGTCGCCTTACACTGGCGCGAAGCGCTTCACCCGCAAAACTGGCCGGGTTTACGCCCCCGGAGCAGCAAACCTATCAGACCATGCCAGTTCTGTTTAACACAGCGATGAGTACTATGCCGGGGGCGCTGCCTGTCACTGAAGTGAAAGCGGCGAATTCTCTGGCTGAAACCTGGGGCGTAATATCGTCGCAAACACACAGCGGACTGCAACTGGACGGTGAGTTTCCGCTAAATACCGCACGTTTTAATAACGCCGAGCTGGTTGTGACCTACTGGCCGGATAAAACCCGACAGGGTAACAGTTTACAACTCACCACCCAACTGGACAGTTAAATCCAAAAGGATCGCCTTCAAATGCCTTTTTTTACCATGGAAGACCTGCAGCCAAGACTTAATCCGCCCATCAGAAACTGGCGGGAAGATATGCCGGAGAACCACGAACCACAACTGGTGCCGCCGCGGTTACGCTGGTTGACAACGCTTAACGATACCTTTCTGGAGTTAGCCCGCTACAGTAGTGAAATTCTATGGGGAGGGGTATTAATGAGTGGAATATTATTGTCTTTTCTCGCCATCGGTTTTGCGATTTCGGGTCCTTTTATGCAAGAAGGGATTAAGGGTTATTGGATGGTCTCAATTGGTTTAGCTTGGGCGTTTATTATATTTACCCTGTCACTTTTTATGCTAAAAATTTACTTTATGCAGCCTCGTGACCAACCTATTCGCCTGAACCGCAAACGCCAAAAAATTTATATTTTTGAGTACAAACGTACATTTTTCCCATGGCTAAAATGGCCAGTCACTATCCGGTCATATAACTGGGCGGATGTTCGCGGCGAAATACGTTATTCCAGTGATCGTTATAATATGGGCTTCCAGCTTTTCGGTTCTGTCTGTGAACCCGGTACTAACAAAGTCGTTACCCGCTTTTTGATTGCAAAAGAGCGCAGCTCACAGGAAATGCTGTGCCAGATCTGGAGTTATCTCTCTGTCTATATGCAGCATGATTCGGTGACAGCAGATCCGGTAGAAACCGGCCGGCCTGACGACTGGTGCCCACGCAAGGCAGACCGCTGGCCGGAAGATATGGAACGGGAGTCAACAACGGCACCTTAAAGCGCCCTGTAACCTACGCAAGATGGATAGCTAAACCCTAAAGGATTACTCTCAAATGCCTCTGTTTACCATAGAAGAACCACAGCCGAAACTCAATCCACCCATCCAAAACTGGCGGGAAGATATGCCGGAGAACCATGAGCCACAACTGGTGCC
>NZ_JYDG01000154.1:0-2327 GCF_003263545.1 Rahnella sp. AN3-3W3 | reverse complement strand
TCAGAACGGTACGCTGGCCGCCTGATGTTGAGCGTGAATCAACAACGGATCGCCCTTAACCCGTGATCTGATAACCCATCTTACGCCAGATCCCCGGCAGTTCGCGCATGTCGTGGAAAGTCGTCACCAGCGGGTGATCCAGCGGCGGGTTATGCGGATCGGCGCAGTAGTAAAACACCGGGATGCCTGCGGTGATCCCGGCCTGTGCGCCTGCCACGGAATCTTCTACCAGAATGCAGTTTTCCACCGGCACATTCATGACCTCGGCGGCTTTGTACAATACCGCCGGATCGGGTTTCCAGCGCTGTAAGTCATAGCCGCTGAATAACTTATCCCCCATAAAAGGCAGCAATCCGGTCAGGCCGAGAGAGTGCTGCATTTTGGTGACCGGGCCGTTGGAGACGACGCACATTGGCACGGTGATTTGTTCCAGTAACTCGCGTGCGCCGTCAATAGGTTCAAGTTTGCTGTCGAAAAAACGGGCAACATGCTGGCGAAACACCACTTCCATTTCTTCTTTCGGCACATCGATACCGTGCTCTTTATTCACAATCGCGACGATTTCGTAAAGTTTGACGCCTTTGTATTTCTTATACATTTCGTCGAAAGAAACCGTCACACCAAAATGCGCGAACATTTCGACGTAGGCTTCGCAGCACAACAATTCACTGTCCACCAGCGTACCGTCGCAATCAAAAAAGACACATTCAACCTGTGACATACTTTCTCCCTGTGAGCGTTTCATCTATTGGCGTGCATTATGGCACTGTACCCGAACGATAGATTTAATCCCATACATCCAGTGCTGGCGCTTTCGGGCTAAAATCCTTAGGATACCCCCCGATTGTTTTTCCCCCATTTTGGAACTCACCAATGAGCACACCACAGAGCAATGCGACTGCGGGTAAAGGTCTGGCTGAACGTCTGTTTAAACTGACGCAGCACGGCACCACCGTACGCACCGAAACTATCGCCGGTTTAACTACCTTCCTGACCATGGTCTATATCGTTTTCGTGAACCCGCAGATCCTGGGTGTTGCGGGGATGGATAAACAGGCCGTGTTCGTTACCACCTGTCTGATTGCCGCGTTCGGCAGCATCCTGATGGGCGTGATCGCCAACCTTCCGGTCGCTCTGGCACCGGCGATGGGTCTGAATGCGTTCTTTGCTTTTGTGGTCGTGGGCGCGATGGGCGTTTCGTGGCAGATCGGGATGGGCGCGATTTTCTGGGGCGCGGTCGGTTTGCTGCTGCTGACCATTTTCCGCATCCGTTACTGGATGATTGCCAATATTCCGGTCAGCCTGCGCGTGGGCATTACCGCCGGTATCGGGCTGTTTATCGGCATGATGGGGCTGAAAAACGCCGGGATTATCGTTCCGAACCCTGACACCATCGTCACCATCGGTAATCTGACCTCGCACAACGTGCTGCTGGGCGTACTCGGGTTCTTCATTATTGCCGTGCTGGCGTCGCGTAATTTCCATGCCTCGGTGCTGGTGTCGATTATTGTCACCACCGTGATTGGCCTGATGATTGGCGACGTGCATTACACCGGTTTCTGGTCGATGCCGCCGAGCATTACCACGGTTGTCGGACAGGTGGATCTGAAAGGCGCGCTGAATATCGGTCTGGCGGGCGTCATCTTCTCCTTCATGCTGGTGAACCTGTTTGACTCCTCCGGCACGCTGATCGGCGTGACCGACAAGGCCGGTCTGGCGGACGAGAAAGGTAAATTCCCGCAGATGAAACAGGCGCTGTATGTAGACAGCGTATCTTCCGTTGCCGGCGCATTTATCGGCACGTCTTCTGTGGGCGCTTACATTGAAAGCACCTCCGGCGTGTCCGTCGGCGGCCGTACCGGTCTGACTGCGGTTGTCACCGGTTTGCTGTTCCTGCTGGTGATCTTCATTTCCCCGCTGGCCGGCATGGTGCCGGAATACGCCGCAGCGGGTGCGCTGATTTATGTCGGCGTACTGATGACTTCAAGCCTGGCGCGCGTGTCATGGGATGACCTGACCGAAGCCGTTCCGGCGTTCGTCACTGCGGTGATGATGCCGTTCAGCTTCTCGATCACTGAAGGTATCGCGCTGGGCTTCATCTCTTACGTGGTGATGAAACTGGGCACCGGCCGCTGGAAAGAAATCAGCCCATGCGTGGTTGTGGTTGCGCTGCTGTTCGTGCTGAAAATCGCGTTCGTAGACGGGCATTAATCCGCTGACGTCTGCTTAACGCCGATAAAAAAACAGCCCGCATTTGGACTGACCCCATAAAGTTGGACAGTTCATGTTAAGCGGCTTTCAGGGCCCGGGTTCGGTATTCTACCGGA
>NZ_JYDG01000153.1:0-2111 GCF_003263545.1 Rahnella sp. AN3-3W3 | reverse complement strand
TGCCTGTACGGCAGTGAACGAATCATAGAGAAATCATGATTCATGACAGAATTTCTAAGCTGCCTGTACGGCAGTGAACCGTTGGGTTTTCAGGGTTACGCTTTGAAGTGCAAAAGATTATCCCTGTTTGGGGATAAATACCCTCTTTTTCTGAGAGGTTTATTGAGCATTTGAAATCAATGAGTTAGCGGAGGCGCAAAAAAAAGGGTCAGCTCGGAGATACCATTAAAACCCCATCCCGGCCTTACTGTTTAGACCGGGTGTAGCGCGCCAAACATTTCATGACAGTTTGTCTCGTAAAATTGGATCGCCTCATTGATCCAATTTTAACTGTCAATTCAATTCCGGTAAAAGTTCCCCCCGTCTTAAAACAGGCAATGCTGTTGAGACGCTCCCCATGAAAGGATCTAGCACTGAAGGCTTCGTCCCTGGAGGGTTCACCAAGTCAGCCATAAGGCCGATCGGCTTTCCGCTCGCTTAAAACGCCCCTCAGGCACTTTTTAAAAACGGGTGAAATAATTGCTAATTTTTAATCATTTCCGCCTGTAAACAATAAACCCTATAATTTGAGAGGTTTTAAATCAATTAACGAGGATGTTATGGCACTACAAGGAAAGTTTATTATCAATAACGCTGATTACTCTCCGTTGTCGTTTCCAGGTTTGGGCACTTTTATGGCCTTTTCTGGCAATGGTGCGTACCGAAACCGAGGCGGCTGTGGCGCGATCCCAAAAGAAGGGCCGATACCCGCTGGTCGTTATTGGGTTGTCCAGCGTGGTGAGGGCGGCTTCTGGTCAAAAAAATAGCGGCATCGAAAGATCTTTGGAACGAAGCGTTTAAAGGAGCCGAGTTTAAGCATTCTGAATGGTTCGCACTTTATCGGGATGATTTTGCCATAGATGATTACACGTGGATAAATGCCGTTAACAGAGGCAATTTTCGACTGCATCCGGGAACACTTTCAGAGGGCTGCATCACCGTTCCTCACAACTCTAATTACGCATTAATAAGAAATGCTCTGTTACGTGCAGCACCGGTTGAGGTTCCCTGTATGAAAAGTTTACTGGCGCGTGGCTTCATTGAGGTGATTCATAATGGCAGCACTTGCCCGTAAACTTTACGTCATCGGCGCGAAGACTTTACTGTTCTTTATTTTGTTTTGTCTTTTCGCAAAGTTTATTGATGCTTCAAAATTCATTAGCTATGAAACGACATCGCATTTCTCTGACTGGTTGTACGGTGCCTCAAGTCAGGATAATTTTGACAACCTGTGGTTTTTTGCGGACGTCGGGTTAACACTGATTGCCGCTATTTTTAGCTATAAAATAATCTTGCTTGCCATCTCTAAGAAAGTGCGCTTTTAGGCGCACTTTTACTATTCAGCTGCGCACGTTCCATTCGTCCGTGTACTGAACGTTCCCATCAACATACCGCCAGGTGATTTTCTCGTACATCATGGAAACTGACTCCATATGGTTGATCTGCGAGTTACCAGCCATTTTAACGTTAGGCATCCCCGGATTCACACCGGTGATTTTCACGCCCTCTATCGTGATAATAAAATAGGCTTCCTCCCGTCCGGCATCATTAATCCGATACCAGCGTAGGTCCGCCGTCGTCTTTAAGCCACATATAAGCGGGTATTGGCATTTTTAAAACTCCTTTTCATATTGAACCGGCACAGATAGTAAGCCCCTGAAACCCTCTTTAAATAGTGGTTGTTTTTCTTATAGCATCAGGAGCTTAAAACCCCATTTAGTGACTTTTGAATCTGCGTAAATATCATCGAGTCGCCAACGTCGTCGGTCCCCATGTAAGGGCGAGGCCGAATAGCTGTCGCCGTATTCCGTCGTTAACGAGCTGGCGAGCATTCCTGATAGCATCAGGCAAGACAACACCCTTCCGCATTGGATTTTGGGAAAGAATCAGAACGAAGGTTTTATTCGATCGGGAATGGCGTGATTAAAAATCTTGCTGAACGGAGCGGCCTGAAGACCGTAGGCTTCAGGACCGAGAGAAGGCATCGCGGAGCGACAAGATTTTGCGCCACACGCTGCGGTGACAGATCATGTCCGTCGTGCCTGCGACAGTGCGCAGTGAAAAGAGCGTGG
>NZ_JYDG01000152.1:0-2563 GCF_003263545.1 Rahnella sp. AN3-3W3 | reverse complement strand
GCCATTGTGATAATCCTTTAAAAAGAGACAATCATCATTAAGTGATTGAATAGAAATCAACAGACAATATTTTATTATAAACAATAACTTTTATTAAGTGCATATTTAGTTGCCATCCCTGGTGTCCAACCTGATGGAGTTCCCTTACACTCTATATACCCTCTGTTTTCTAGGCTTTTTTTATACATCATAGAAAATGAAGTCATTCCTATTAAAGTTGCTAATAAAAAAAATAATGAAATTCTTATAAGTATTGCGCCAGTTTTCGTAGAAATGCTTTTCCCTTTAGTGAATACAGGGATTAACATCAATGCATACGGCATGAAAAAAAGAGGGAAGCAAAGGGCGAAGATAGACCACATTGAATAAATGACAACAGAATTATATTTTTGATATGAGGATAGCAAATAAAACCCAGCATAATAGACAGAGAAAGATAATCCAGAAGAAAAGTAAAAAACCCAAAAAAGAAAAGAAGCGTTGTTTCGTATTATATATCATCGATAAATCCTCGGTGTTATGTCGGTAATTGAATTTCTCAAATACTTCATGACTTCGGATTCGATGACTTCTACACCTTTTTCCAGCATTTTATCTGCGAACATGGCACCTAAATCCCACAAGCCTTGTTCCATATCCTTGCACTTACTTCTAGCTGTTTCAACAAACTCTTGCTGAGCAGCTGTAAGGTATGCCACCACTTTATCAGTCACACCAAACTCGCTATCCAATATGTTTAAGATAATTGCTATTCCTAGCCCGCCTAACACTACAACTCCTAAGGGCACTGCAACGACAGGAACAAATGCAACCAATACCTCACCAATGCCCCACATAATTGTTGTATTAATTGCTAACTTCGCAACGTCAGTAGCTAAATTACCTATGAACATTGCCAGGGTTGTCTGATCATTTAAAATAAAATCTACAGTGCGATATACCGTTACAAATATAAATGTAATGGTGGCGCCTTCTATCATTGCACCTCTTAATCCATATTTTCCTATGCCTGCTTTAAGTATTTGTGGGTTACGAAGGGAAAATACAGGGGCATTTAATATCTTACGAATCCCCGCATAGCCTGATATTTTAATCAGTTCAGTGCCTTTTTCATTTACGAATTTTGTTGCAGTGATGCCAAGGCTACCTAACTTCGCTATTACGACTGATGTATTGACTATGTCTCTAACATTTAATCCGTAGTTTACAATAATTGAGAAAGACAACGGGCTTTATATATTTCAAATAATATTCGGCATTTAATTTACTTTCTACATAAGTCGCCACTAAACGCATACTTTGTAGCTGTCCCAGGCATCCAGCCTGATGGAATACCTGGACATGAAATGTATCCTTTATTCTTTAATACAGAGACATACCCAAGTGATAAAGATATGGATAAAAATAATGAAAAAACACAAAGGTATTTGAAAAATGGCATTAATTTTTCCATCTTCTTTATCGCTATTTTTTCTTCATATATGCATTCTAAAATAAACCAATAAATTGGGAATGTGAAAATAAGAGGAATGCAAACCAAGCTTGTGGACATCCAGGAAAAAGTGATGACATGATTAAAATCAAGATAGTTATCCATTTCAATAACCCAAAAACAAACCGATAACAAAAATATACTTGATAAAAAAAATAATGATAAAATACTTCTTGTTTTTCTTTTCATATCAATATTCCCTGTAATATATTTCTTCAAGAGTATTTCTTAAGTATTTTTTAATTTCCAATTCTATCACTGCTTTGCCTTTTATAAGCATATCATCGGCAAACATAGCTCCTAAATCCCAAATGCCCTTTCCCATTCCTCGTGCTTTCTCAACAAATTCTTGTTGAGCATGTTCGATGTATTTAACAGTATGGTCCGTTATCCCAAATTTACTATCGAGTTGATTTAAGCCCCATGCGGCTAAAAATCCAACACCTACAACAATTGCCAAATTTAGAACTATAAATGGAGTTACAACAACAGCTCCTGCTATAAATGAAACGGTAGATACAATGCCTATTTTAATTACATCAGTTGCAAGAGAACCTATGAATGTAGAAAGGGTAGTTTCTTCATTTAAAATATAATCAAGAGTTCTGTATGCTGCAGCAACATAAAAAGTAACTCTGGCACCTTCTATAATCGATTTTGTAACTCCAAATCTTCCGATCCCTAAGTCTACAATTTTAGGATTCTTGACGGCAAAAACAGGGGCATTCAAAATCTTCCTGACACCGGGATAGCCACTTATTTTAATCAATTCAGTACCCTTAGAATTAGTAAAATTTGTTGCTTTAATACCAAAGCTACCCAGTTTAGAAATAATCATTGAAGTAGTGACCACGTCCTTCACATTTGTACCATAGTTGATTATGAATGACCCCGGTGCAGATTGCGTGATCGTAATCCATCCATCCTTAAATGTTCCCCATGAGCTAAGTACTTCAATACATTCCTCAGGTGTTAGCAGAGCAATATCTTGATTATTCGATTGTAACAATGCTCGAAGTTTCATGTCCGGAAAATTGTTCGTATTAATCAATGCAGTCGCAGGATAATCAG
>NZ_JYDG01000151.1:0-4868 GCF_003263545.1 Rahnella sp. AN3-3W3 | reverse complement strand
TCCCCCTTTGCAGGGGGAGGAGCAAAGGGCAAAGCCAATGCATGTTCCGGTCTGCTTCCCCCTTCGCAGGGGGAGGAGCACATCACCATCAATATTCAGGTTCAGGGAAACACTTTTATGCTGACCTATTTTATCCGCCGGATACTGGAAATGATCCCCGTTTTACTGGTGGTGTCGTTGCTGGTTTTCGGTTTTATCAAGCTGCTGCCGGGTGACCCTGCGCGTATTTACGCCGGACAGGATGCGCCGATTGAGGCGGTTGAGTCAGCACGGCAACTGCTTGGCCTTAACGATCCGCTGCCCGCGCAGTACTGGCACTGGCTGAACGGTATGGTTCACGGCGATCTGGGCACGACGTATCGCACGCGTCAGCCGGTGTTAAGTGTGATTGAAAGCGGTTTTATGCCAACGCTGTTACTGGCGCTGGCGGGCTTCGCGTGGTCGGTGGTGCTCGGGCTGGTGATTGGCGTGGTGTCAGCGCTCAAACGCGGAAAATGGCAGGACTGGACACTGATGAGCATGGCGGTCGGTGGAATTTCCATGCCGCCGTTCTGGCTCGGGTTATTGCTGATCCAGTTTGTCGCCATGCCGTTCGGGATCTTCGCCGTCAGCGGCTTTAATTCGCCCGCTGACATTATCTTACCGGCGATCACCCTCGGTTCCTCGGTGGCGGCAGTGATGGCGCGCTTCACCCGCTCGGCGTTTCTCGACGTGGCGCAGGAAGATTACGTGCGCACCGCCAACGCCAAAGGATTACGTGCGCGGCTGGTGACGTGGAAACACATCATGCGCAATGCGCTGATCCCGATTATCACCATGCTCGGCTTGCAGTTTGGTTTTTTGCTCGGCGGCTCAATTATTGTCGAAAGCGTGTTTAGCTGGCCGGGGCTCGGCTGGTTACTGATTGAATCCATCAAAACGCAGGATCAGCCGGTCATTCAGGCGCTGGTGATGCTGTTCGTGTTTGAATTTATTCTGATAAATCTGCTGGTTGACCTGCTTTATGCGGTGGTCAATCCGGCAATCCGTCTGCGTTAGGAGCTGCTCATGACCGATCCTGTCTCTGTGCTGGAAGAAACCACACCGGCTGCGGTAGCCTCGCAAAACGATGATATCCGTTCGCCGTGGTATGACTTTTTCCACACGTTTCTTCGCCATCCAATGGCGCTGGTGTCCGGCGGATTTATCCTGCTGCTGGTGCTTGTGGCGATATTCGCGCCCTGGCTGGCACCTTTCGACCCGATGACGCCGGACTGGATGGCGCTGGGTGTCGGCCCGACGCCGGAGCACTGGTTTGGCACCGACGATTTGGGACGAGATGTTCTCAGCCGCATCATCTATGGCGCGCGCATATCCCTTTATGTTGGCATTTTCTCCGTGACGCTCGGCATGATCGCCGGTGTATTGCTCGGACTGCTGGCCGGATATTATGGCCGCTGGCTCGATATGCTGATCATGCGCGGTTCCGACGTCTTATTTGCCTTTCCGGGCATGTTGCTGGCCATTGCCGTCGTGGCTATTCTCGGACCGGGGCTGAACAACGTGATCATCGCGGTCGCGGTATTCAGCGTGCCGGTATTTGCCCGCATCGTGCGTGCCGCCACGTTATCGATTAAACAAAGTGCCTACGTCGAAGCGGTTCGCTGCGTAGGCGCACCGGACAGGGTGGTGATTTTGCGCCATATTCTGCCGGGTACGCTGTCGAATGTGATCGTCTATTTCACCATGCGTATCGGCACCAGTATTTTGACGGCCGCCAGCCTGAGTTTTATCGGTCTGGGGCCGGAACCGGACGTGCCGGAGTGGGGCAATATTCTGGCGATGAGCCGCAATATGATGATGGCGGGAAAATGGAACGTCAGCGTGTTCCCGGGGCTGGCGATATTCCTCACGGTTCTGGCATTTAATCTGCTGGGCGACGCGCTGCGGGATACGCTGGATCCTAAACTGAAAAAGTAATAGCCACTGAACAGCTGAAACGGAAAACTGATGCATCCGCAACAACATGAAGATGAATTTCAGCAGCAGGCGCTGTCTGCTTTGCTGCAACGCTGGCGCACCTCGCGCCAGATTTTTCGCCCGCGCTTCCCTTGTGGTGCCACCAATTCACTGACTGATGTGACCGGCGTGACTGTCGGACACAGCACGCTGGCCGCCGGAGATGTGCAGACCGGCGTCACCGCCATCGTGCCGCCCGGCGATAATCTGTATGAAAAACCGCTGCCGTGCGGCGTGGCGGTGCTAAACGGTTTCGGCAAACCGATGGGGCTGATTCAGGTGATGGAACTGGGCGAACTGCAAACGCCGGTGCTGCTCAGCAATACCTTCGCCACTGGCACATTATTCAACGCGATGGTGAAACGCAGCTGCCAGCAATTCCCGCAAATTGGCTGCCCGGATTCCACCATCAATCCGGTTATCCTTGAGTGCAACGATTTCTATTTAAACGATATTCAGGCGATGGCAGTCAGTGAAGACGATGCGCTGACCGCACTCGACGGCGCGACAAAAACATTCGCCCGTGGCAGCGTGGGTGCCGGACGGGGCATGAGTTGCTTCGGATTAAAAGGTGGCATCGGCACGGCCTCACGCTGGTGCGAAACGCTTAACGCGACATTAGGCGTACTGGTGCTGGCGAACTTTGGCAAACTCTCTGAACTGACCCTCGACGGCGTACGTGCCGGAGATGCCATCGCCCAAATCCAGACGCAACTGGCCCCGCAGGCAGATGCGGGTTCGATCATTATTGTGATGGCCTGCGACCGTTATCTCGACAGCCGCCAGCTCGGACGCATCGCCAAACGCGCCGGTGCCGGGTTAGGCCGTCTCGGCAGTTACTGGGGGCATGGCTCAGGGGATATCGCGCTGGCGTTTTCCACGAAACGTGACGGTGTCACATTACCGGATGCCGAACTGGAACCTTTACTGGCGCTGGCGGCAGATGCCACAGAACACGCTATTATTGATGCCTTGATGAGTGCAGAAACCGTCTGCGGATTCGACGGACATTACCGGCTGGGGTTGAGTGAAGTATTAGATAATCTGGCGAACTAGCCTGGCTCGTTCCCCTCTCACGAGGGGAAGGCTGGGATGGGGTGTGGGTTTTGCCTCCGTCTGGTAACCAAACCAAGAAGGGAACGACTGATGAAAGTGTTTATCTCTGCGGATATTGAAGGTATTGCAGGCGTAATGCGCCCGGAACAGTGCAGCCCGGGCAATGCCGATTACGACGCTGCCCGTGCGCTGATGGAAGGGGAAGTCAACGCCGCCATCGACGGCGCTTTTGCCGGTGGCGCGATGGAAGTGACGGTGGCCGACAGCCACGCGATGATGCAAAACCTGCGTGCCGATAAAATCGACCCGCGTGCCCGTCTGGTACAGGGCAAACCGCGCGGATTGTCAATGGTCGAAGGATTGCAGCAACAGCAATACGACGGCCTGATGTTTGTCGGCTATCACACTGCCGCGGGCGAAAACGGCGTACTGGCGCACACCATTAATGGCCGCGCCTTTTACCGCGTTAAACTCAACGGCAACGTGGTCGGCGAAAGCGACTTATACGCCGCTGCCGGCACGGAACTCAATGTGCCGTTATGGCTGGTGACCGGCGACGATCACCTCGAAACCTGGATCCGCCGTTATTACCCTGAATCGCAATATGTCTGCGTCAAACGGGCGATTTCCGCCAACGCGGCCGAGTCTGACAGCCCGTCTATCGCCTGTGCCAAAATCCGCAAACAGGCGACGATTGCGGTCAGCAAACCTGCACCGCTCACCGCCGCAAGATTCAGCGCGCCTTATCATCTTGAGCTGATGACCGCTAAACCGGTACTGGCAGATTTGTTTTGTCTGATCCCGGGCGTTGAGCGTCTTGATGCGGTCACTGTCGGTTATCACAGTCCGACCGTCGCCAACATTATCAGCCTGTTAAGTGCCTTCTCGTACTTAGCGACCACGCAGAAATAGGGCAGGAATGCGTTTACGCCACATCGAAGTGTTTCAGGCGGTCTTACAGGCGGGCAGCGTCAGCGGCGCGGCGCGTTTGCTCAACGTGTCGCAGCCCAACGTCAGCCGCATACTGAATCACGCTGAGCAGCAACTGGGTTTTACCTTGTTCGACCGAACGCCGCAGGGATTAATCGTGACGCCGGAAGGGCGGCGGTTAATGCCGGAAGTCGAGGCGCTGTTCAGCCATATCCAGGCCATCGGCGAGCTGGCAGAACAGTTGCGACAAGGCGAAGGCCAGCATGTACGCATCGGTTCTGCGCACGCGCTGGGGCACAGCGTGATGGCACCGGTGCTGGTGGATCTCCGCCGTCAGACGCCCGGCGGGAGCGTCGAACTGGTGACCGGACATTTCAACACGCTGAGTCAGGACCTGCTGCAATACAAAATGGATTTCGCGCTGGCGTTCGGCGAGCAGGCCACACAGGAACTGGTCGCCGAGTCGATTTATCAGGGCAATATGGTAGCGCTGCTGCCAAAAGATTCGGACGTCGAAGGGCCTGTATCACTGGCGTGGCTGTGTGAAAACGATCTGCTGATGTTGCAGCAGCAGGATCCGCTGGGTCAGGTGCTCAACCGCGTCCTGCGCGAAAACGGTCTGATGCCGCATTCTGCGCTGTTCATCAAAACCTACTCGGTGATCGCCGACATGGTGCTGGCTGGTGGCGGTGTCGGCGTGGTCGATACCTTTACCGCCCGGCGGTATGTCGATCAGCTGAAGATTGTGCCGGTGGTGGAACCGCTGCCGTTTGAGGTGATTCTGCTGAGCAGGCGGGACAGCCGGCCTCGCAGGCTTCGAACCGGCTGAAACAACTGATACGTAGTAAGCTGTGGGATCTCAGAGTTCAGGGAGTCTGAGCCTT
>NZ_JYDG01000150.1:0-2366 GCF_003263545.1 Rahnella sp. AN3-3W3 | reverse complement strand
CGCAGTCGCTCGTTCCTCACTCCTTTGCGCTGCGGCCTCGAAGTTGCCCCTGTTCGTTCAGCTGATACCCCGTTCCGGTCTTTTTCCACGGAGCAAGACTCCCCGCGCTGCGTGAAACCCAGGGGTGACACCAGAAAAGAGGCTGTGAAGCGCGTCATTCTATTCATTAATGAGGAGATCAATATGTTGAAATTTAATGCTAAAAACCTGCTACCTGTCGTGGCTGAAATCCAACAATACGGGGCAGATATGTTACTTGTGAAGGATCATGGCATTTACGTTCTGTCATCCGAAGGGGAGATTAAAGACAAGCGGCGCACAGTGGTATATGCAGAAGGTTATGATCCGGCAAATTTCTCAGACGGTGGTGAACTGCATGACGCTTGTGTCGATGCTGTGGGGGGCGACGATTTTTCTGAATCACTCCCCCTTACCGACGATGTTCTGACTGCGTTAGTCAAAGGAAAACATGATTTGCTCATCGTCGTCACTGAAACTCAGATCCGTATTGATTTGGCTCCGGTCGGGAGGGCGTCATGATATACGCGGATAAAGTTGCCGTGTTGCTGATGCGACATTATGGGATCACACTTGAAGACTGTTTCGACCCGAAGGAACTGGAAGTGTTCGAAGCCACTGGTCAGGAGCCTTTTGAAGTGGTTAACGGTATTGCGGAAAAAAGAGACCTTAGCCGTATTGATACCACACCGTTTATGTCATCCAGTCATCCGCTGGACGCCACATACCAGTATTATGGCAAAGGAAAAGCGAGGGCACCCAAGGAAATCCCTGCTCAGACCATCGTTGCCGAAACTGCTCTGACGACTGCGCAGCTTGAGGATTTATTAAGTTACGTCGTGCGTAACGGAAACCGAAGTAACCATTTTGAACCCTCAGATTTGCCCACCGGTGCGCTTGGCATGCTGTATCGCTGTGAGGAATCTGAAAGTTGGGTCATGGTGTGGGTCGCTGAAGGATGGCCGGTGGCCGTCAATGACGTATTTAATTTTGACGGTTTTGTAATGGCATCGGTAGCGGACTGTTAGTCTACCAGTGTGCCGAGAACTCGACAGATTTCCGCGCTGTTTTTCTCCGACAGCGCGGGAAGCAGTGTGGAAAGTGTCAGCGATCGGGTGGCAAGTTCGACCACTCGGTCGATAGTCGGTGATTTTTCGTAGGCTTTATACGTTCGCAGGCATTTCCCAAGTTCTTCCGCTGCACGCTCTTGATCCCAACCCATCCCTTTACGCCACAAACGTAACTCATAACCTGTCATAATCATCCTAAAAAGTGCAATAATTGCACTTTTTATAACAAGATATCGGCGCAATTACACTCTTTTTTTAGTCCCGCTGTGGGATTTTTGTTGCCAAAGTCCCGTTATGGGACTAAAATGCCTGTATGAAAATAATCTCAATTACAGCTCTGAAAGATTTTTGGGAGGAGTTTCCCAAAGCCGAGCAGCCGTTAAAGGCTTGGTTCGACGAGGCTAAAAAAGCCAACTGGAAAACTCCTGCTGATATTAAGGCTCAGTATCGAAATGCGAGCATACTGAAAAATAATCGGGTGGTATTTAATATAAAGGGAAATGATTACCGGTTAGTGGTTTCTATTTTTTATGCGGCTGGTTGGGTATATGTGAAATTCATCGGAACCCATAAACAATATGACGCAATCGACGTTAATACGATAGAACCGGAGTGAGCAAATATGAACATTAAACCAATTAGAACAGAACAAGATTACAAAGATGCCTTAAAGGCGATAGAACCGCTTTTTGACTCTCAACCTGAAATGGGAACGCCTGAGTTCGACTATATGGAAGTGATGGTGTTGCTGATCGAGGCCTACGAAGAACAGCACTATCCGATTTCTCCGCCTGACGCAGTTGAAGCCATCAAATTCCGTATGGAGCAAATGGGACTCACTGCCAAAGATTTAGAACCTGCGATTGGTCGCGTGAACCGCGTCTATGAAGTCCTGAATGGTAAACGCGGTCTGACATTACCCATGATCCGGAAATTGCATAGCCTGTTTGGCATTCCTGCTGAGAGCCTGATAAGCGCCTGATAAGGTTTTGATCATTATACATCGTTAAAAGTGCATTTATTGCACTTTACAAGCCGTTTTTCAGAGCGGCTTTTTTATGCGTGCTCGCCCTGGCCGCGCTTTGAGCCCATCCAGGGCGACGAAATACAACAGCCCGCTTGCAGCGCCCACAGGGCGCGCCGCTCTAAATGGCCACTTCCGTGGCCGCTAAGGATGCCGCCCATGCTGTCCGGCTTCTTTCTGGTGTCAGCCTCACCTTTGCCGTTAGCGGTTTCCCTTTTGCAGTGACAGACACTTGCACGGCGCACTGACCTCAC
>NZ_JYDG01000015.1:0-11812 GCF_003263545.1 Rahnella sp. AN3-3W3 | reverse complement strand
TAATACCCCACCCCAACCCTCCCCTTCGCAGGGGAGGGAGCAAAAATGACAACTAATGCCTCGTCTGCCCCTGCTCCCCGGTGATAACGGAAAACTCCGCCATCATCCGCACCAGATCCTGCATCCCCAGGTTCACCTGATTGATCACATCACCCGCATTGCGGCTCAGTGCCACGCCACCACCGGCGCGGTTGACGCAATTCCCCATGCCATCAATCGCCGCCATCACGCCATCGCGGATGCTTTGCGTAAGCTGGTCAATTTCGACAGCGGCCTTGCGGGACTGATCGGCCAGTGAGCGGACTTCTCCGGCGACCACGGCGAATCCCCTGCCCTGTTCTCCGGCGTGGGCCGCTTCAATCGTCGCGTTGATGGCCAGCAGATTGGTCTGGGATGAAATGCGGCGGATGGTATCCACCATTTCGCCAATGCGTTCGGAGGTCTGCCCCAGTTGCCCGATAATCTCTGAAGTACGGCGCGCCAGCGCTTCCACTTCCTGCATATCTTCCACCGCTTTCTGCACGATGGTCACACCTTCAGCCGCCGTTTTATCCGTGGTCAGGGAAAGCTCATGCACATGCGTCATCATGCTTTCCTGCTGGCGCTGCTGTGCCATCTGACTGGTAATGTCCTGGGCGATTTTGACAATTTTTATCACTTTGCCGTCGTCGTCGATCACCGGGTTATAACTCGCCTCCAGCCAGATTGCCTGACCCCGGCCATTCATACGCTCGAAGCGCCCGAGAATAAACTCGCCGTTTCTGAGACGTTGCCAGTGATTACGGTAATCGTGCGAATCGCGGTATTGCGCAAGACAAAACATCGAATGGGGATGACCTTTAATTTGTTGCAGAGAATAACCCATGACTTTCAGGAAGTTATTGTTTGCAGAAATTACATGACCGTCTGGGGTAAAGGTAATCAGCGCCATTGAACGTTCCAGCGCCTGAAGAATTCCCTGGTGTTCGTGAGATTCATTAATTCTTTCCGAGACATCACTGGCAATTTTAATTATCTCAGTGACTTTGCCTTGTTTATTTTTGACAGGTATGTACGTTGCTTCCAGCCAGATTAAGCTTCCGTTTTTCTGGACGCGTTTAATATTTCCGCTGACCGACTTTCCCTGCCGCAATGCTTCCCAGTGCAAACGATACGCATCGCTGGCAACAAACTCCGGCGTACAGAAAATCCGGTGTGGCTGCCCCATCACCTCATTCCTGTTGTACCCCATGCTGCTCAGAAACCGATCGTTGACCTCAAGCACCACGCCTTCTGGCGTGAAAGCGATCATCGGAACTGCCTGCTGAATAGCAGCGAATTTATCACGCCATGCCGTACTAAACTGATGAGAAAATAATTGCATAGGACAGACACCCTGTGGCTGATAACGTGAATTAATGCGTGAACGCAATTAATTGAAATAAACACGTGCTAATTCCCGCGTATTATTAGTAAGGTCACTAATCAATAGCGAAAAATAGTCTGGCCCCTGGGTGAGTGGCAGGAAGGTTGCTCGGGCAGTCAAAACATTACGCGGTGAAAAATAAAGTCACGCGCAAAATCATTACTCTGTTAATTAATCAACTTTCTTATAGTGAATTAAGCATAATTTATTCCACTGAAAAAGAAAGGGGGACGCGGGAGTATTTTTTACAGCCTGTTCACCGTCAGATGAACAGGCTGAAATCAGGGCAGTTCACATCGTGATCAAACTGACCAGCGTTTGATTGCCCAGCTTTTTTGCTGTGAAGGCGTCAGGAATGTCCAGGCCACGAAACGGCTGATCTTGTTACCGTGAACCATTTCGACAGTGCGGACATCCGTCGCACCCTCTTCACTCAGCGCATCATACAGTAACGGCAATGTCGTTTTTTTAGAAACCAGCACCGTGTACCAGAAACAGTTCTGCGCTTTACCGGCGCTCTCTTCGGCCATGCGAACCACAAACGCTTCTTCACCGCCTTCACACCATAATTCGTTGTGCTGGCCGCCAAAGTTCAGTTCTGCGGTACCGGCACGACGATCCAGACCGAGGTTCTGACGTTTACGCTGACTGCCAGACGCCGCATCTGCCGCCGACGCATGGAATGGCGGATTACACAGCACTGCGTCATAACGCTCATCGTGGCGGATAATGGTGTCGAGAATACGCTGCGGTTTAGCCTGTAAACGGAAACGCACCTGATTGGTTAGCAGCGGATTGGTCGCGACAATTTTCTTGGCCGCAGCCATAGAAACCGCATCAATCTCACTGGCGGTAAAGCGCCAGCCATATTCACGCAGACCGATAATCGGATAAATACAGTTCGCGCCAACACCGATATCCAGCACGGAAATGTCTTTGCCCTGCGGGATCTTGCCATTGTTGCTGCCTGCCAGTAAATCAGCCAGATGGTGAATATAATCCGCACGCCCCGGAATTGGCGGGCACAGATAATCGGCAGGAATATCCCAGTTTTCAATCTGATAGCAATCGCGCAGCAAGGCACGGTTCAGGGCTTTAACTGCCTGAGCGTTGGCGAAATCAACGGACAAATCGCCCCATTTATTTTCGACAACAAACGGTGCCAGTTCCGGGCTGCTGGCAATCAGGGCCGGGAAATCATAGCGGCTGCGATGACGATTTCGCGGGTGAAGACCGCTTTTTTCCTGAGGGAAGACTTTCTTTTTTTCCACCTGAGTGACTCTCCGAGAGGTGTGCGCGACGCATAAAATATGCGATGGGGCGTTAGATATTCATCAATGGCGCACAAGATACCACAAAGCGCCGCCGCCTGCCGGATGCATCCGGGCTGACGCGGGCACATAAAAACGGTCAGCGTCTGATTAAATCGGGTAATGTACAAATCATAGTCTTTATGAATTATTTGCTGAGGAAAATCATGAGTACTGATGATCGCTACTATTACGAACCAGCCAAAGGCCACGGCCTGCCCCATGACCCGTTAAACGCTATTGTCGGTCCGCGTCCGATAGGCTGGATTTCCTCCCGCAATGCCGCCGGACAGCGCAATCTGGCGCCTTACAGTTTCTTCAACTGTTTCAATTACCGTCCGCCGATCATTGGTTTTGCCAGCAGCGGCTGGAAAGACAGCGTGGCGAATATCGTGGAAACCGGTGAATTCGTCTGGAATCTCACCACCCGACCGCTGGCGGTGAAAATGAATGAAAGTTCGGCCTCGCTGGAACACGGTGCAGATGAGTTTGATTTCGCCGGTCTGACGCCGCAAGCGGGAACACGGGTTGCCGCGGATCGCGTGCTGGAAAGCCCGGTGAACTTTGAGTGCAAACTGACGCAGTGTATTCAGCTGAAAACGGCGGCGGGTGGCGATATCGATACCTGGCTGGTGCTGGGTGAAGTGGTTGCCGTACATATTGCGCCACATCTGCTGATTGACGGGATTTATCAAACCTCGTTGGCCGAACCGGTATTACGCGCCGGAGGCCCTTCCGCCTACTACGGCATTTCTGAAGATTTACGCTTTGACCTGATACGCCCGGACGCCCGCTAAGTTCTGATCTTCACTGTAAAAAAAAAAGCCACCGTGCGATTTACACCGCCGGTGGCTTTTTCATTAAGGGGATTATTTTGTAACGTAGCTATTTATGGTTGTAATTCTGCTCGACGAAATCCGCAAAATCCTGGCACATCGCGTCATCACCGTCGGCGCTGTCAGCTAAAATTCGGGCACCATCCACCACGCGGATGTGCACATTCAGGTCGAAATCGGCTGCGGGCTGCTCACGTTTTGATGCCAGTTCAATGGTCTGCCGCGCATCCTGCCACGCTGTATCTACCGTCTGATTACAGGCCTGCGCCAAATAATCGGGATTGAACCCCTCGCCGGTCAGGCTGCGCAAGGTATCGTCGTGGCTGACGCTGTTACCCGGCGTCCAGTAATGCTTCGCCAGATCCGGGCCGATGGCCGGATTGTCGGTCAGGTAGCCATCGCGTTTCAGGAAGAAGGCGCGGGTCTGTTCAACGGCCATCATCGCCAGCAGATAGCCCTGATAAGAACAGGCGGATTCCATGGAAAGCAGATGCGGGATTGCCAGCGTCGGACGCGGACTGCCGGTCACACCAAGAATATGCGTTTCAACATCACGCGCCAGCGCAGTCATGGCTTCCGGCGTGCGTTTTTCATCCGGCCACTGATAAAGCTGCCACTCGAAATACGGCACAAGCAAAATGTGGCGCTCATTAAACGAACGCATCGGCTGACGGGCTTCAATACTGGCGCGGATCAGTTCGTCCGGCACCGGCTCACCGGCGGTATTTTTCGCGTAACGTTTCAGCCAGTCAGCGTCATCGAGGAGGCTGTCGCAGAACATGGACTGCGTTTCAGCATACGCCATCGACGTCGGCGGGAATTCCTGTGAGAAGCACGGTGCGTTCTGGCGGATATTGGCGAAATGCGCCGCATGTCCTCCTTCATGGAACAAGGTATTCAGGCCAGTCGCGCCGCTGCCAATCTGATCCGGTTTTGCCAGACTGGTGAAGTTAATCACCGCAGGCACCCATTTGCCGTTGTCATAGAACGGCGGCACCGGCCCGTGCATAAATCCGTTCTCGTATTTGCCTTCACGGACCAGCAAATCGAGCTGCATTTCTGCGCCATTAAAACCGATATTCAGGCGCTTGAAGCTGTCAATCCAGCGGCGCAGGGAATCGGCAAACGGGAAGTAAGGATCGAGCTGACGGGTGACGTCACCGGCGCTGGCGAAGCGGATATTCCACGGCAGCAGTGCAGCATCGCCTTCGCGCGCTACCAGTTCATTGAGGCTGCGCGTATTGCTTTCGCGGGTGCGTTCTTCGAACCGGTCGAGGATAGCGAATAACTGTTCCGGCGACATGCGTTCGGTTTTATTCACTTTATAGTCGAAATAGTTACGGTAACCGAGCTGGCGGGCAAAACGGTTACGCAGGCCGATCAGTTCAGGCAAGCCGTTGTGCAGCAGCCAGTCTTCCAGATCGCGCAACGCATTCTGGGAACTGCGGCGGTAGGCTTCATTTTCGTTATTGGCCTGATTAGTCAGGAGTTCGCCGAGAGAGGCACTGACGCGCTCGCCTTTGCTGTTGATGTGGGTCATGCGGTACTGCTTACGCTTACCAAACAATACGGATTCGGCCTGAATGATTTCATCCATCAGCGCCTGGGCTTTGGGATCTTCAATCACATTACAGTCGAAGAAATTCAGCCAGCCGCGCAGACCGTGGAGCAGCGCATCACGCTCGTCGCTGGCACTGTGTTTTTCCAGACTGGCGATGGCGTCACGAATTTCCTGCGGACGGGAAGGTTCAGCGATAAAGCGTTTGTAAGCAGTTTCGGCAGCGGAGAAAGCGTCGGAGACATTTTCATCACCGGTGCCCATGTAGTTTTGCCAGAACACGTTTTCTTTGTTCTGATGCACGTTGAGGTAATCGCGATTGAGGGCGTTAAAATAGTCCTGAGCCTGTTTCATGTAATCTTCTCTGCTGAATGTTAAAGAGATTTTACATTGAGTGTATGTTCGCAAAGCGGTTATGTCGATATGGCAAAACCGCTTTTGAATGTCAGGCAGGATTGTGCGGAAATCAGTTTTTCTTCACGAACTCAGATTTGAGTTTCATCTGTCCAAAACCGTCAATTTTGCAGTCGATATTGTGATCGCCTTCAACCAGACGGATACCCTTCACTTTGGTCCCGATTTTCAGCATCGAAGAACTGCCTTTCACTTTCAGGTCTTTGATTACGGTGACAGAATCGCCATCCGCCAGCAGGTTACCGTTGGCATCGACCACTTTCAGCACGTCATCTTCTGCGCTGTTTTCACCGCTCATTGACCAGACATGTCCACATTCAGGACAGTTAAGCATTTCACCGTCCTGCCAGGTGAATTCGGACTGACACGTAGGGCAAGCTGGCAACGTTTCCATATTTAAATCTCCATAAAACTTTATAAAAAAAACGAATGAAATCAGTAAATAGATTCCGTAGTTCCTTTATTTTAGCCTTTAACCACACATTTGAACAGGGTAAGGGAGATTTTGCGGAGATGAGACGAGCCTAAACGCAGGATTTATAGAGTAATAAGGGATGTTTTATAACCCCTCACCTTCGCAGGTGAGGGGGCGATCGAGTTCGCCAGAACGTAATCAGAAAATCTGATCCACAATCATTTTGGCCTCAGCCATATCGCCACACACTTCTGCGGCCACCAGACAACATGCCAGCTGATTCAGAATCGCCTGCGGGACAGCGCGTTCGCCCTTCAGGCATTCCTGAATGTAGTTCACGGTGGCGTCGACGTCTTTGGTCGACGGCACATCGGCGGCAAAAATCTCTTCTTTTTCTGCCAGCACACTCAGTTCACCACCGGCGATAAAGTGCGTTTGCGGGAAACGTGACGGATTGGCATAAACCTCCCCTTCCGTCCCTTGCGTCAGCAATGCACGGCCATCAATCTGGCGGAAAAATGAGGAGACACGCTGAATATATTCGGGATGAGAAACGCTGGATAAACGCAACGCATCCTGCCCGATGAAAGGTGTGATGAGTTTCGCCAGCGTATGGCTGCTGTTACGCACGCCCATCTGCCAGCGCAGTGCCAGTTGCTTTTCGATCGGCGCGCACATGACCGAAACCGGCACAAAGACCGGGCCGTTTCCGGCATCAAGCTGCTGCTGCGCCTGTTGCTGGTTTTGAGCAGCGTCGATACCTGATGCGCGGAAAATCTCCGCGCTGGTGATACGGGTAGGATCTTCATCCACGCCATGCACTACCACCGGCAAACCCAGACGGCTGAGCAGCATCGCCAGCAACGGCGTCAGATTCGCCTGCTTACGCGCGCCGTTGTAGGTCGGAATGACCACCGGCAGCGGACGATTTTCCGGTGCCTGCAGACGCATCACGCGCTCTTCCATCGCGGCATAAAACCCGAGCATCTCTTCTTCCGCTTCGCCTTTGATACGAAACGCAATCAGCAACGCACCCAGCTGTAAATCCGGCACTTCACCGGCCAGAATTTCGCGGTACAACGCAAGCGACTGCTCACGATCCAAATCACGGGCATGATTTTTTCCACGCCCCACTTCTTTGATGAGTTTGGTGTAATCCATCGTAGCGTTACCTTCTCTGTGTAATGACTTTTCTTGAGGAAAAATTACCGCCGGCGGGCGCGACGGCGAACCGGATCTTTCTTCGCTGTTTTCAGGATATCAGGGCGTTTCACCGAACCGGGCGCAGGCATTTCGCGCTGTTCAATGGGAAACACCGGTAATGCCGCGAGCAGGCGCGAACCGTAGCTTTTGGTCAGCAGACGCTTGTCATAAATCACGATTTCGCCAGTGCATTCATGGCTGCGGATCAGACGCCCGACCTGCTGGATCAGGTTGAAAGACGCACTGGGTAAACTCTGCACTTCAAACGGATAGCGCTTCAGCGTTTTCAGCCACTCGCCTTCGGTCAGGATCACCGGGCTGTCGATCGGCGGAAACGCAATTTTATGGATGTGCACCTGCGTCAGCAATTCACCTTTCAGATCCAGCCCTTCCGCGAAAGATTGCAGGCCGATCAGCACGCTGGTCGTACCCGCGGCGACGCGCTTGCGGTGCTCCTCGACCAGCCGGTAACGGGGCTGATCACCCTGCACCAGCAGCATCAGGCGTAAATCCGGCAGCAAAGAAACGAATTGCTGCAACGCACGGTTACTGGCGAACAACACCAGCTGACCGGTGTGCTGCCCTTTTGCCAGTTCGGCGCGGAAGAAATCGGCCATCTCCTGCAAATGCGCAGCTTCGTTAGCCATCAGCGGCTCCAGCGTCATTTGCGGGATCACCAGTTTACCCTGCGTGACATGGCTGAACGGCGAATCCAGACTGACGAAAAGGTCGCCGGCTTTTTCCGTCAGGCCGGTCATTTCCTGCAAGCGGGAGAAACTGTTCAGCGAGCGCAACGTCGCAGAGGTAATCACCACGTGCGGCACTTTGCGCCACAGCATTTTTTCCAGCTGCTCGCTGACGCGTATCCCCGCGCAATGGAAGACCAGATGCGTCTGGTTATCGAAATAAGTCCGCGTCACCCATTTGCCAATCGGCGCATTGGACGCTTTATCCAGCGCCGCCAGCCGCCACAGTTTGCTCATGGTTTCGAGATAGCCCTGCATCCGGCTCATGTGCAAAATCGCGCGATGCAGACGCATAATGTCGTGTTTGCCGGTCTTCTCGCTGAGGTCATTCACCATGTATTCCGCCAGACTGCGCAGACCATCGGTGAGTTTAAACAGGCGGCTGCACTGCTCTGTCAGCTCCGGCGGTAATAATCCCAGTTCGAAACGGTATTCGGCTTCCGGCTCATCCGGGGGTAAATACTGTCCCACGGTCTGTTCAATCGACAGCAGCAGTTCGCGCATTTCGGCGCAGTGATTATGCAGACGCTCGGCATTGGTCAGCGGCGGCGGATTCTTCGGCGTAAACAGCGCCAGACATTGTTCAATCTGGCGGACAAAATTATCGAGTTGCAGGTTATTCCACATCGCGGTGATTTCCGCGTCGACTTCCAGCGCGTCGCGGGCCACTTCCGGCAGATGATGCCCTTCGTCGAGCACCAGCAGCAGGTCTTTTGCCGGTGGCAGCACGGATTCGGATTCCAGTGCCGCCATCACCAGCGCGTGGTTGGTCACTACTACATCTGCGCTTTCAATTTCTTTGCGCGCCACAAAATACGGGCATTCGCGAAAGTAATGACAGTTACGGCTGAGGCAGTTGGCTTTATCTGTGCTGATTTTGATCCACAGCGGATCGTCGATAGTCTTCTGGTAGTGATCGCGTAAACCATCCCACTCGTAGCGTGACAGCGCGGTTTCCAGCGTTTTACACAGTTTCTGTTCTTCGCCGCTGGAAGGTGCCAGTTCATCACCAAGAAATAATCCCAGATCGCCCTGCGCATTTTCATTGCTCATCGCCGCCAGATTTCGCGGACACACGTAACGCCCGCGACCAAAAGCGCCGGTAAATTTCAGATCCGGAATGATTTTTTTCAGCAGCGGTAAATCTTTGCTGAAAATCTGATCCTGCAACGCCACGTTTGCCGTGCTGACAATCAGCGGTTTTTCTTCTTCACGACTGACAGCAATGCCGGGGATGAGATAAGACAACGTTTTCCCGACGCCAGTCGGCGCTTCGATGGCCAGATGCCGTGCAGAATCCCCCGAGAACGCCTTCGCCACTTCTGCAATCATCTGACGTTGCGGAGCGCGGGAAATGAAATCCGGGATTTGCTGTTGCAGGGCTTTGTACCACTGGCTTATCTGATTTTTTACTGCGGGGGAAAGCGCCATGCATCTCTTTTTTTGTTGGAAGTGAGACAGGAATGTCCCGGCTATTGTCCCACAGACCGGCTTCTGGCGCAGCCCGAAATCTTGGTTAAGGGCATTTCCTGTGGTGTAAATTTATGCAGAAAAAAAGGAGGACGTGTAAAAAAAGAAAAAGTTCATTTCTGACTGTCATAAATTGATCACAAATATACGGTAAAAAACTCTCGCTGAGAAAAATCCGAGTCCATACGGAATGCACAGCAAAAATGATGATTAGCGTCTTTCCACAAGACTTCATATAAAGCTTTTATGAAAAGCTTTTAATAAAGAATGCAGGGTAAAATTCATGAAACGTAATATTCTGGCACTTTTAATTCCTGGTTTATTGATTGCATCAGGCGCACACGCAGCGGAAGTTTATAATAAAGACGGCAATAAACTGGACCTGTACGGAAAAGTGAAAGGTCTGCATTATTTCTCTGATGCTCCCGGCAGTGATGGCGACCAGAGTTACGTGCGTTTCGGTTTTAAAGGCCAGACCCAAATCAATGACCTGATCACCGGCTACGGCCAGTGGGAATACAACGTCATGGCTAACCATGCTGAATCTGACAGCAAAACGCCAAGCACCACCGGCACCAAAACCCGTCTGGGCTTTGCCGGTCTGAAATTTGGTCAATACGGCTCCGTCGACTATGGACGTAACTACGGCGCACTGTACGACGTTGAAGCCTGGACCGATATGTTCCCTGAATTCGGCGGTGACGGTTACACCAAAGCTGACCGCTTCATGACGGGCCGTACCAATGGCGTCGCCACGTACCGTAACCGCGGCTTCTTCGGCCTGGTTGACGGTCTGAACGTAGCCGTTCAGTACCAGGGTAAAAATGAAAACGACGGTCGCGGCAGCAGCACAGCCAACGGTGACGGTTATTCACTGTCTACCACTTACGCACTGGGTGATACCGGCGTGAGCTTCGGCGGCGCGTATGCGTCTTCTGACCGCACCACGGCGCAGAGTAATTCCGCTTACGGCAAAGGCGATAAAGCTGAGGCATGGACTGGCGGCATGAAATATGATGACAATGGCGTTTATTTAGCCGCCATGTATGCTGAAACCCGTAATATGCTGGCCATTACCGTACCAGGTGGAATTGCAGGCGCACCGGCAGGAAGTGGTTTTGCAAATAAAACCCAGACCTTCGAAGCCGTTGCACAATATCAGTTTGAAAATGGCCTGCGCCCTTCACTGGGTTATGTCCAGACTAAAGCAAAAGATATTGAAAACATCGGTGATGCCGACCTGGTTAAATATGTTGACGTAGCAGCAACCTATTATTTCAACAAAAACATGTCTGCCTATGTTGATTATAAAATCAACCAGCTATCCGACGATAATAAACTGGCTCTGAACAACGACGACATTACCGCCGTTGGTCTGGTCTATCAGTTCTGATAATTAGTTCTAAAACAGGCGCTTTACCACCTCATTATTCTCTGTCTTGACATTCTTCGGCCGGACTCACCCTCCGGCCTTTTTTATTTGTGTTATTTTTCGGCACACCTCGCGTAAATCGCCATTTAGGCTTCCACACCCCGCTGAATCTGCTACAGTTTTAACGATTTTGATGAATGCGAATCTTTCTTAACAAGCAGGGATAACCCATGAATAAAATTTCGCTTTGCACCACCAGTGCTTTAATCATGCTGGCCCTCAGCGGCTGCGCGCAGCAAAAAACGGACGCCCAACAGAAACTGAACGATCAGTCGGTGATGGCGCTGAACTGGTTCCAGCAATCCGGTGAGTATCAGGCGCTGGCGTATCAGGCCTTTAACACGGCGAAAATGGCGTTTGATAACGCCCAGCCGCTGGCCGGACAGAAGAAAGCCGTCGTCGTCGACCTCGACGAAACGATGCTCGATAACAGCGCGTACAGTGCGTGGCAGGTGAAAGCGAATAAGCCATTCGACAGCAAAACCTGGTCCCAGTGGACAGCAGCGCGTCAGGCTACCGCCGTGCCCGGCGCTGTGGAGTTTGCTAACTACGTCAACACACATGGCGGCACGATGTTCTACGTGTCTAACCGTAAAACCAGCGAATACGCCGCGACGCTCGACAACATGAACCGCCTGGGCTTTACCGGCGCGAATGAAAAAACCATGCTGTTAAGTTCAGACACGTCCAACAAACAAGCGCGTTTCGACTCGATTAAAGCCGCGGGTTATCACGTGGTGATTTACATCGGCGACAACCTGAATGATTTTGGTTCTGCGACCTATCATCAGGGTAATGAACAACGCCGTGCCTTTGTGAATCAGAACCATCAGCACTTCGGCACGCAATACATCGTGCTGCCAAATCCGCTTTACGGCGACTGGGAAAGTGGTCTGGCGAAGGATTACAACAAGCTGACACCTGAGCAGAAATTGAATGCGCGGGAGCAGAATCTGAAGGCGTGGAGCGGGAAGTAAGCCCGTTGCGGTATGCTCCTCCCCCTGCGAAGGGGGAGGTTGGGAG
>NZ_JYDG01000149.1:0-3051 GCF_003263545.1 Rahnella sp. AN3-3W3 | reverse complement strand
CCCTTCGCAGGGGAGGGAGTCGATCGAGTTTCCGCTGAAGACTTTAGATCTTTTCGCTCTTAGTTATCACTTTTATTTTGTTGCTTAAATTCCCTGATATGTTAAAACTCTGCCACTGCGAGTCTTAGACGGCTAAACGTCTAAATCCCCATCCGTCTATTTAATAAGGCCGAACGCCCAGTGACCACCTCCCTCCTTGAGATGCGCGATATCTCGATTTCATTTGCCGGTTTCCCTGCCCTGCGCCAGGTGGATTTCACGCTGGAAGGCGGCTCCGTCCATGCGTTAGTTGGCGCGAATGGCGCGGGGAAATCGACACTGATGGCGGTGCTTTCCGGCACGCATGAACATTACACCGGGCAGATCACTATCGACGGCAAAGCCGCAAATATCCGCCTGCCGCATCATGCCCGCGAGCACGGGATTCATCTGGTGCAGCAGGAAGTGGACGTCGCGCTGGTGCCGACGCTAAACGTTGCCGAAAACATCATGCTCGACCGCCTTTCTGAACCGGGTCATCTGCATAACTGGCCGCAGCTTTACCGTCAGGCACAGTTACTGACCGAACAGCTTGGGCTGAACATCAACCTGCGGGCTCGCATCGAGAGCTGCACACTGGCGGAGAAACAGCTGATTTTGCTGGCGCGGGCGTTATCGCATAAATGCCGGTTCCTGATCCTCGATGAGCCGACCGCCCCGCTCGATCAGGCGGAAAGTGCACGTCTGTTCGCACTGGTACGCAAGCTGAAAGCCGCCGGAATGGCGATTGTATTTATCTCGCACCGTATCCATGAACTGCGTGATATCTGTGATCGCATGACGGTGCTGCGCGACGGGCGTCTGGTCAGCGATGACAGCATGGACGGCCTGAGCAACGAGCACATTATTGAGAAAATGATCGGCCATCAGCTCGACGATATTTACCCGCCGCGCCGTCCGCCGCACAGCGGTGAAACGCTGCTAAGCATTCATGGGATGCACGATAAAGACAAACTGCGGGATATCTCGCTACGACTGCATCGTGGCGAAATCCTCGGCATTGCCGGGCTGGCGGGTGCCGGAAAAACTGAACTGTGCAAGGCGCTGTTTGGCGCGACGCCGAGTGAGGTGGAAAGCGGTGAACTGAATGGCAAACCCTGGAAACCGAAAGAACCGCATCTTTCTGTTGAACAGGGACTGGCGTTAGTGCCGGAAGAACGGCGCAAGGAAGGGATTTTCATTGATGAAAATATCCCGATGAACCTGAGTGTGACCGCTGACGACACCTTTTCGCGCTGGAGTATTTTCAACGCGCGACAGTCACTGTCATGGGCAAAAGACATTATCAGCCGCTTAGGCATTCGCGCTTCCGGGCCGATGCAGAAGCTGGCACGGCTTTCCGGCGGCAACCAGCAGAAGGTCGCTATCGGGAAATGGCTGCGCAGTGAGAGTCAGGTGTTGATTTTCGACGAACCGACCAAAGGCGTAGACATCAAAGCCAAAACGGACGTGTTCAGGCTGATCGACGGCCTGGCGCAACAGGGAAAAGGCATTATTTATGCTTCCGGTGAGTTCGCCGAACTGGTCGGTTTATGCGACCGCATTCTGGTGTTGTGGGATGGCCGCATTGTGGCCGAACTCGACGCCGCTAACGTCGACGAAGAAACCTTATTAGTCTATTCAACCGGAGGAACACCCGCGTGAACAAAGCCGTGGTGAGTAAAGAAAGCGTGCCCGCAGCGAGTCAGCCGTGGCGTCATCAGCTGTTCGAGTTTTTGTATAAATGGGGCATGTTGCTGACCGTGGTATTGCTGATTGCCGGTTTTGGTGTGGCATCAGATAACTTCCTCGAGCCGTCGAATATCATCAACATTTTGCGTTCGATTGCCATCGTGACGGTGATTGCTATCGGCGTATCGATTTCACTGGCGGTCGGCGGCTTCGATTTGTCCGTCGGCTCAACGGCGTCACTCGCCAATGCGCTGGTGATTTCGATGTTCGTCTGGCACGGTTTCGGCACCACCGAAGCCATCTTAATCACGCTGGCGCTCTGTACGCTGGTCGGCCTGTTCAACGCTTTCCTTATCGTCATACTAAAGATCCCTGACATGCTCGCCACCCTCGCCAGCCTGTTTGTGATTCAGGGCGCGGCGATGACTTACAGCTATGGCGGCTCGATCACTGAAAACATGTTATTGCCGAGCGGTGACATGGCCGAAGGCACGGTGCCCGCGGTGTTCAGCCTGCTCGGTCAGGTGCCGGTGATTGTCATCGTGATGGCCGTCGTGACCATTGCGGTACAACTGTTTATGTCGCTGACCAAACATGGCCGCCGCATGTACGCCATCGGCGGCAACCCGCTGGCCGCACGTCTGGCAGGGATCCGCACCGCACGTTATCGCGTGATTGCGTATGTGATGTCATCCGTTCTGGCCGGGGCTGGGGGTATTTTGCTGGCGTCACGTATCGGGTCTTCGCAGGTGAATGCCGGAGGCGGTTACCTGATGGACGCCGTTGCCGCCGCCTACATCGGTTTCTCGCTGGCAGGTTCCGGTAAACCGAATGCGCTGGGAACCCTGCTGGGCGCAGTCATTCTGGGCGTGCTGTCGAACGGACTGGTGATGTTGTCGGTGCCGTATTACGCGATGGATATCATCAAAGGGCTGGTGCTGGCGGTGGCGCTGGCGCTGACGTACATTCAGAAGAGATAGCAGAGGCCGCTTCTATATTTCGGCTTTTTTAAGGTCAACACCGTGGGCTCGCCGCCCACACCCACAAAACCTTGGGTTGCCACCCAAACTGGCCTCAAGGGGCGCCTGTCGCCGCACCCCTTGAGAATCCCGGGCTCTTACACTGCGCGCTTCGCTCGCTGGCTATGTTTCAGCAAACACAGCGACAGGCTGGAAATCTTGCCGCTGCGCGGTACCTTCATTTCGGGATTGCAGCCTTAGGTCTGCAACCTCTCATTCAGCAAGCTTTCTGAATCGCCCGCACGATCTTAAATTCAAAGACAGACTATTCTTCATCTTTTAGAAAAGTGTATTGGCGTGATCAAAAATGGCACCGAATGAA
>NZ_JYDG01000148.1:0-2522 GCF_003263545.1 Rahnella sp. AN3-3W3 | reverse complement strand
ATTGCTGCGGCTTCAGCAAATCAGAAACTATAGCTCGCCGTCACCGACACATTCCGCGGCTCGCCATATACCACATACTGGTTCACGCTGGTGTCATATTCCTTGTCGAACAGGTTGTTGATGTTGCCCTGCACCGCCAGCTGTTTCGTAACCTGATACCGGCTGAACAGATTGACCAGCGCGTAGCTGCCTTGCTCTGCATAACGGGTGCCGTTGCCGCTCGGGCCAGGGACGTCCTGCCAGACGTGAGTCTGCCAGTTCACGCCACCGCCGACGGTCAGATCCTGCAACATCGGCAGACGGTAGCTGGAGAACAATTTCAGCTGGGTGCGCGGCAGTTGCGGGTTAACCGCATCACCGTTTTCATCTTCTGCAATGTAACGGGTGCCGCCAAACGTCATCTGCCAGTTATCGGTTAGTGCGCCGTTCACTTCAAATTCCACGCCACGGCTGACGGTGCCGTCTTTCCCTTCATAGGCCGTATCGGTCGAGCCCGGGATTGTACGGCCGGTACTCTGCGCAACGTTGTCCAGTTCTGCACGGAAGATGGAAACGGACGCTGTCAGGCGGCTGTTAAACCAGTCAGATTTCACACCCGCTTCGTAGTTTTTACCGATGACCGGGGAAAGATACGCGCCGTTGATATCACGGTAAGTCTGTGGCTGGAACACCGAGGTGTAGCTCGCGTAGGTCGACCAGGTATCGTTGATGTCAAACACCAGACCGGCATACGGCGTGATGTTGTTCTTCTCGATCTGGTCGGTCAGCGTATGCGAGTTCCAGTTGGTGTATCGCGCCCCGACGATCAGGTGCAGCGGATCTGCCAGTGATAGACGTGTTGCAACATACGCCGACTTTTGACGGATAGTGTCGTCTTCGGCCAGAGAACGCGGGTTCCAGTCGGTCTCAGGGAACTGTCCGTTGAAATCATTAAAGTTGCCCAGCTCTTCGGTGGAAATATTGGCAAAGGAGCTGTAATAGGTGTTCTGCTGTTTGCTGTAACTCACGCCGGTCATCAGCTCATGCTGACGGCCAAACAGCTGATACGGGCCACTGGCAAAGGCATCAACACCATCGACTTTACGCTTACCGGTGTTATAGCCGGTACCCGCAACGACCGGATATCCGGCATAGGCAGATTCACCGACGCCGGTGGTTTTATCGAATGTCCCGTCGATATACATCATCTTAGAGTCGATATGCGATTCGGTATGCGTGCCGTTCAGGGTCGCCTGCCAGCCGTTGTCGAAAGACTGTTTCAGGGTGGTGAACAGTTTGGTGGTTTCTTTATCGCTGTAAGCCCAGTCTGGTGCCGAGTTAAAACCACGGCGATAGTCTGTTTTGCTGCCGTCCAGATACCAGCGCGGCATTCCGCCCCAGGTCGGGCTGTCGGTGTTGGTTTGCTGGAATTCGTAGCCCGCCGAAAGCAGGGTGGAATCGGTCAGGTCAGCATCCACGGTGGCATATACGAATTTTTTGGTCGCGCCGTAACGTTCAACGTAGCTGTTTTTATCCTGATAACCGGTGACAAGACGGCCGCGCACGCTGCCGGATTCATTCAGCGGGGTTGATAAATCCGCCACATAGCGTTGTTTGTTCCAGCTGCCGTAACTGGCGGAAACGTTGCCGGTAAACTCTTTACTGTCGGCATGTTTACGCACCTGGTTGACGGAAGCTGACGGATTACCCGGACCGGTCATCAGGCCGGTCGCGCCACGGACAACTTCGATACGATCATAAATGGCCGTGTCGGACTGGGAATCACCAATGTCCCAGCGCGGGTCAAAGGTGGTCGGGATGTTATCAACCATGTAGTTGTCGATCAGAAAACCGCGCGCGTAGTAGGTACGGCGGTCAAGGTCAGAGACACTTTCCTGGATCCCGGTGGTGTTTCGCAGCACATCACCCAGCGACTGAAGCTCCTGATCCTGCATACGTTGTGTGCTGATAATACTGACGGACTGCGGGATATCGCGTGCAGTCAGCGCCATTTTGGTGCCCGCGGTGGTAACCGGCACACTGTAATCGGTCACTGAGGTATCTGCCGCGCTGGTGTCGTTCTGACCGGTGACGACAACCGTGTCTTCAGCGGTTTTTTTTGCGCTGGCTTCTGCTGCATAAGCACTATGCAATGAAGATGAAACCAGCAGGGCAATGATGGAAAGTGGAAGTTTCTTTCCTGAATTGTTTTGAGGATTTTCCTTAACACTCCTGACGGCGTAATTACCTGTAAAATTTGACATAGGTATTCTCCACACGGTTATTTTCTTATTTTTTAAGCCACTGCATTTTTTTTATGAATACGGCTTTATCAGCATGAGCAAACCCCGCCAGAATCCCCGGAACAAGGGCTGGAAAAGATAAAATGAGCATGGTTAATAAAGCGAATGAGAATAATACGCATTGGGTTTACTGCTGTAAATAAATATTACAGACAGGGGGAGAGGGTGCGTGGGTTGGCCGCCCACACCGATAGCCGCAACGCTCCCTCCCCTGCGAAGGGGAGGGTTGGGGTGGGGTAT
>NZ_JYDG01000147.1:0-2581 GCF_003263545.1 Rahnella sp. AN3-3W3 | reverse complement strand
GTCAGCCTTTAAAACCCCCTCCCGTCCTCCCCCTTCGCAGGGGGAGGAGAAAACATTACTCGGCAAAGAAGCTCTGTTTCAACGCCCGCTCCACACCCCGCAGTTCCGCCAGTCCCCGCAGACGTCCAATCGCCGAATACCCCGGATTGGTTTTCTTGTGCAAGTCATCCAGCATCTGATGGCCGTGATCCGGACGCATCGGGATAGCGCGCAAATTACCTGCGCGGCGGCGGGTTTGCTCTTCGGTCAGAATGGCTTTGATGACTGCGACCATATCCACATCACCGTCCAGATGGTCGGCTTCATGGAAGCTGCCCGGAACTTCTTCGCGCAGCGTGGCGCGCAGGTGGATGAAGTGAACGCGATCGGCGTAATCGGTCATCATTTTCACCAGGTCGTTATCTTCACGCACGCCGTAAGAACCGGTGCAGAAGCAGAAACCGTTATGGATACTGTCGACGGTTTCTTTCAGCCACTGCATATCTTCAATGGTGGAGATAATGCGCGGCAGACCGAGGATAGGGCGCGGGGGATCATCCGGGTGAACCGCCAGACTTAATCCGCATTGCTCCGCCACTGGCACAATACTGCGCAGGAAGTGCGCCATGTTTTCACGCAGTTTGGCCTTATCGATACCGTCGTACGTCGCCAGACGGGCACGGAACTGATCCAGCGTATAACCTTCTTCTGCACCCGGCAGACCGGCGATGATGTTAGACACCAGCTGGTCTTTCTCTGCCTGCGTCATCGCCGCAAAATATTCTGCCGCCTGTTTCTGTTCTTCCGCGCTGTAATAAGACGTTGCGCCTTCACGTTTGAGCAAATGCAATTCAAAGGCCGCGAAAGCGATATGGTCGAAGCGCAGGGCGCGTGAACCGTCCGGCAGCAGATAACCCAGGTCGGTACGCGTCCAGTCCAGAACCGGCATGAAGTTATAGCAGACCGTATAAATGCCACATTCCGCCAGATTACGAATAGATTGCTGATAGTTCGCAATGTGCTTCTCAACATCTCCGCTGCGGGTTTTGATTTCCTCATGTACCGGAATGCTTTCGACAACCGACCACACCAGACCCTTGGCTTCAATGATCGCCTTACGTTTTTTAATTTCTTCTACCGGCCAGACTTCACCGTTAGGAATATGGTGCAGGGCGGTGACCACGCCAGTTGCGCCAGCCTGACGCACATCATCAAGCGAAACCGGATCGTTCGGGCCGTACCAACGCCATGTCTGTTCCATGTGTTTTCCTTAAAATTGTTAACTGACTCTCTGAATGTAGTTGACGCATGGCCGGTGATAAGTTCAATCTTAATGCGCGGTCTGGTCAGGTGGTCTGCTGGTCAGGCCATCAGACCGACATATGATTCAGTATCAAACCGATGATTAATGTGACCTGGATAACAGATCTGCGATTCAGCAAGAACACGGAGACAATAATGGAATTACCAACCCTGAAAGTGGAACGGCTGTATCGCCAGATTTCAAACGTACTGATTAACTGCATCAACACCGGCCAGTTCGCGCCGGGGGCGATGATCCCGTCCGAGCGCGACCTGTCCAAACAGCTGGGCGTCAGCCGTTCTTCCATCCGCGAGGCGCTGATTGCACTGGAGATCACCGGCTGGGTGGAAATCCGCACCGGCAACGGCGTCTACGTCAGCGACCCGCTGCCACAGGCAACGCCAGCCGCACAGCAAACGGTCAGTCATGAAGAAGAATTCAGCCTGCAGTCGCTGGTGAAAGCGCGACAGGTGTATGAAGCGATGACGGCGGAACTGGCGGCGATTAACGGTACCGATGAGCAGCGTGTGAAATTAAAAGAAATTGCCGATGAGCTGAACAAGCTGAATGCCAATAATGACGCATTTCTTGAAGCCGACCGTCGGTTCCATCTGATGATCAGTGAAATGACCGGCAATGAAGTGCTGCACGATATGATGGGCTACCTGTGGGATAAACGCCGCTCACGCCGGTTTATGCGTCTGGAAAGCCATTATACCGAAGTGGATTTTGCCCGTGAAATGAATGCCGACCATCAGGGGATCCTGGACGCGATTCTGGCGAAAGATGGCGCGGGGGCGAAAGCGCGGATGGCAAGGCATTTACAGCATGTGTATGACCAGTTATTTGCGGAGTGATAGTGTCAATGCCGGACACAGGCGGCTTTTAAATCAAAACCTTGGGTTGCCACCCAAACTGGCCTCAAGGTCAAGACCGTGGGCTCGCCGCCCACACTGGCCCAAAGGGTTTTAAACGAAACCCTTTGGAATCCTGCGTTTTTTTAACTGCGCGCTCTGCTCGCTGGCTATGTTTCAGGTATCACAGTGATAGCCGCAAAATCCCGCCGCTGCGCGGTTCCCTCCCTTCGGGTTACAACCCGCGTAAAAAGACACGCGGTTTTCCACCTCTCGTCCGGCGGTATTTTGGAACCGGCCTCAGGTCTTTACTTCACAACCTTACTTGTTCTGTTTTGTTTTTAAAAGCCAAGGGCGGTTCAGAAATATTGCTGAACGGAGCGGCTTCGAGACCTTTGGCTCGAAGACCGAGAGAAGGCACCGCGCAGCGGCAAGATTTCCAGCC
>NZ_JYDG01000146.1:0-3458 GCF_003263545.1 Rahnella sp. AN3-3W3 | reverse complement strand
GAGCCCCACGACCTTGACCTTTCAGTCAGTGTGGGTGGCACAACCCACGACCTTGACCTTGACCTTGACCTAAAGGCCCGTTTGGGCGGCGAACCCAATTCTCTGGCCTGTGTGGGCGGCGAGCCCACGAAAAATTTCACTTGTCCAGCTTTGTAAGCTGGTGTCAAATCAGATGATTAGCGTCCTGACGGGCAAGACCGTTAAATAAAGGAAATCATATGACCCAGACCCTCCGCGTAGGCCTCATCGGCTACGGCTTTGCCAGTAAAACGTTTCATTCCCCGCTGATCGACGGCACGCCCGGTCTGGAACTTGCCGTGGTTTCCAGCAGCGATGCCGGTAAAGTCCATGCCGACTGGCCCAATGTGGCGGTAGTTGATTCGCCGGAAAAGCTGTTTGCTGATGCTTCTATCGATCTGGTGGTGATCCCGACGCCAAATACCACGCATTTCCCTCTGGCTCAGCTGGCGCTGGAAGCCGGTAAACATGTGATCGTGGATAAGCCTTTTACCGTCACGCTGGCAGAAGCCCGCGAGCTGGATGCGCTGGCACGTGAAAAAGGCAAAGTACTGTCGGTGTTCCATAACCGTCGCTGGGATTCCGATTTCCTCACGGTTAAAACGCTGATTGAAGAAGGCGCGCTCGGCGAGGTTGTGTATTTCGAATCCCATTACGACCGCTATAAACCACAGGTGCAGCAACGCTGGCGTGAAAGTGATGCGCCGGGCAGCGGCATCTGGTTTGATTTAGGTTCGCATCTGCTGGATCAGGCGCTGCAACTGTTCGGTGTGCCGGAAACTTTGCAGGCTGATCTGGCTGTGTTGCGTCCCGGCGGCAAAGCGGTGGATTATTTTAACGCCGTGCTGACGTATCCGCGCCGTCGCGTCGTGCTCCACAGCACCGTGTATGCAGTGGCGGAAACAGCGCGCTTTATTGTGCAGGGCGAAAAGGGCAGCTACGTGAAATTTGGTCTGGATCCGCAGGAGGACCGGCTGAAAGCCGGTGAACGTTTACCACAAGCTGACTGGGGATTCGACAAACGAGATGGCGTGATTACGCTGAGTCAAGATGGCGTGTTGGCTGAGAAATCACTGCTGACCATTCCGGGCAATTATCCGGCCTATTATGCCGGTGTGCGCGATGCGATTAACGGACAGGGCGATAACCCGGTTCCGGCCGCAGATGCTATCCGCGTCATGGAAATGATCGAACTGGGGATCCAGTCCTCAGAACAACAGGCGACGCTGAAAGTCATTAAGAACTAATAAGTCGTCTGCGTTTATGAAGTGTCACTTTAGTGGCACTTTTATTTTTCATTTGTTATTCACTTTGCAAGGAAGGTTCATGTCTTGGTTACAACGTCTGAAAATCGACAAATTTTTGCTGATCCTGGTCTGTGTCGTCGTCATCGCTTCATTTTTCCCGTGTGAAGGGATTTATAAAACCTTCTTCGGCTACCTGACCACGGCCGCTATCGCGCTGCTGTTCTTTATGCATGGGGCGAAGCTTTCCCGTGAAGCCATTATGGCGGGGATCAGCCACTGGCGCTTGCATCTGGTGGTGTTCCTCAGCACCTTCGCGCTGTTCCCGCTCCTGGGTCTGGGCATGAAATGGCTGGTGCCGGTGGGTATTTTGACGCCGACGTTGTATTACGGTTTCCTGTATCTTTGCGCACTGCCAGCGACCGTGCAGTCGGCGATTGCTTATACCTCAGTGGCGGGTGGTAATATTCCGGCGGCGATTTGCAGCGCGTCGGCATCCAGTATTCTCGGCGTATTCCTCTCGCCGGTGCTGGTTGGCTTGCTGATGCACACGCAGGGCGGCACCAGTGACACCTTGCACGCCATCGGATCTATCGTTTTACAGCTGATGGTGCCGTTTATTATCGGGCATCTGTGCCGTCCGCTGATTGGTGCGTGGGTGCAGCGTCATAAAAAAATCGTCAATATTACTGACCGTTCTTCGATACTGCTGGTGGTTTATGTGGCATTTAGCGCTGCCGTGGTTGAAGGGATATGGCATCAGATCGACGGATGGTCACTGCTGGCGATCCTCGGTTGTTCAATTGTGCTGCTGACGATTGTGCTGATTATCAACACCTACGTGGCCCGTCTGTTTGGTTTCAATACCAAAGATGAAATCACTATTGTGTTCTGCGGCTCGAAGAAAAGTCTGGCGAACGGTATTCCGATGGCGAATGTGCTGTTCCCGGCGGCGGCTGTGGGCGCGATGGTGTTGCCACTGATGATTTTCCATCAGATCCAGCTGATGGTCTGCGCGGTGCTGGCTTCGCGTTATGCCAAACGTGTGGCGCGTGAAGAAGCTGAAGCGGTAGTGAAGAAAGAAGAAGTTAAGTCGGTTTAACACTGAATAAAAAAGAAAAGGGCGGGAATATGTTCCCGCCCTTTTTATTGCTTAAAAAACAGTTACGCGGACACTTTATCGCGAATTGCCTGTTTCTCAGTTTCAGTCAGGAACGCCATAGTCAGGCCATTCTTTTGCGCCTGACGGATTTCTTCCTGAGTCAGACCAGCAGCTGGCGCGGCAACGTTATATTCGTTGGCAATCTCGATACCCTGAACCGACGGGTCATCGGTATTGATAGACGCCAGCACGCCGTGGCGCAGGAATACTGCCAGCGGATGGTTTTCGAAAGAGCCGACGGTGCTGGTCTGAATGTTAGAAGTCAGACAGGATTCGATACCAATCTGATGCTTCGCCAGGAAGTCCATCAGTTCAGGGTCTTGCGCCGCTTTAACGCCGTGGCCGATACGTTCTGCACCCAGTTCACGGATAGCCTGCCAGATGCTTTCCGGACCTGCCGCTTCACCGGCATGAACGGTAATGCGCCAGCCCGCGTCACGCGCGCGGTTAAAGTGGCTGAGGAACAAGCTGCCGGGGAAGCCCAGTTCATCACCGGCCAGATCCAGCGCGGTAATGCCATCGCGGTGCGCCAGTAGGCCTTCCAGTTCCTGCAGACAGGCGTCTTCACCAAAAGTACGGCTCAGAATGCCGATCAGACGCACATCGATATCATGATGTTGCTGACCTTCGCGGATCCCTTCAATCACCGCTTCCACCACGCCCGCCACCGGCAGTTTGTGGTTCATCGCCATGTAGTAAGGGGAGAAACGCAGTTCGGTGTAATGCAGACCGGCACGCGCGGCATCTTCAACGTTCTCTTTAGCAATGCGACGGCAGGCATCCAGATCGCCCAGCACTTTGACGCCCCAGTCGAGTTTTTGCAGAAAACTCACCAGATCCGGTTCGGTATGCATCACCTGCACGTGCGGGCGCAGGGCTTCGAGTTCATTGGCAGGCAAGGTCAGATTAAACTGACGTCCTAAATCGAGAATGGTTTGAGCGCGGATGTTGCCATCAAGGTGGCGGTGAATATCGGTCAGGGGAAGGCGTGTGTCGATCATGGTGTGCACTCATTATTATTGAAATGTGCGGGG
>NZ_JYDG01000145.1:0-3111 GCF_003263545.1 Rahnella sp. AN3-3W3 | reverse complement strand
AAGAAGTTGGAGAAAACTTCAGCTTATTTTTTTTTGACCTTAATACCCCACCCCGGCCCTCCCCTTCGCAGGGGTGGGAGCAAAATCACTTCGGCCAGTTCGGCCATATGGCTTTCGGATACTCCCTGTCGATGTCCGATTTCGCCAGTCCGATATCCTTCAGTTGATCCGCACTCAGCGAATGCAAAATCTTGCGGCTGACGCGGCGCTCATTCCAGCCATGTACCACTGCAAACACCTGTTTTAGCCAACCGACCTTTCTCACCGGCATCTGTACTGCACTTTCATGCACCGCGATATCTGCACAAACCCTTGTCTCACAACCGGCAAACTGCCGTTCTTCAATGATATTTTTCATATTCTGCTCCCGTTGACGACCTGACATCAGGATCTAACAACGGGCAAAAACATTACAGATTCAGTTTTTTTGTATTTCAACCATACAGATCTGGATCTAATGACAGATTCAGCGATAGATTGTGTTCATCTGTACTGCTTTCTTTGCGCAGGCGTTGAGGAAAAGATAATGAATCGTTACGAAAATCTGGCAAATGTCCTGAGTGATCGCATTGAACAGGGGCTGTATCCGGCAGGTATCCGTCTGCCTTCAGTGCGGGTGTTAAGTAGTGAACATGGCGTCAGCGTCAGTACAGTTCAGCAGGCGTACCGGGTGCTGGAAGAAAAACAGCTGGTGGAAGCCCGCCCGAAATCGGGTTACTTCGTCAAGGATGCCCGCATTCAGGCTGCTCTTCCTGCGGTATGCCGCCCGACGCAACGTCCGGTGGATATTTCCCAGTGGGATCAGGTACTGGAGCTGATTACCTCTCCGCATCGTCCCGGTGTGATTCAGTTAGGCCGCGGCTCGCCGGATGTCACTGCCGCCACGCTCAAACCTCTCAGCCGTCTGATGGGGCGCGCCGGACAGCATCAGAATCTGAGCGCGTTTCATTACGACAGTATTTATGGCTCCGAAGACTTACGTGAACAGATCGCCCGTCTGATGATTGACAGCGGCAGCCATATGGATGCCAGCAACATACTGATCACCACCGGTTGTCATGAAGCCCTGTCTATCGCCATCCGTTCAGTATGTGAACACGGCGATATCGTGGCGGTGGACTCCCCGAGTTTTCACGGCGCAATGCAGACTCTGAAAGGCTTTGGCATGAAAGCGCTGGAAATCCCTACCGATCCGGTTACCGGAATCAGTCTGGAAGCACTGGAGATGGCGCTGGAGCAGTGGCCGATTAAAGCCATACAGCTGACGCCCAACTGTAATAATCCGCTCGGTTATAACATGCCGGATGACCGTAAAAAAAGCCTGTTGCGTCTGGCGCAACGCTACGATATCGCGATTATTGAAGACGATGTTTACGGTGAACTGGCCTATCAGTATCCGCGCCCGGCGACCATTACCTCGTTTGATGAAGATGGCCGCGTGCTGCTGTGCAGTTCGTTTTCCAAAACGCTGGCGCCCGGTTTGCGCGTCGGCTGGATTGCGCCGGGCCGTTATCATGACCGCGCCCTGCACATGAAATACATCACCACCGGCGCATCAGCCACGCTGCCGCAAATCGCCATCGCGGATTTCATCAAACAGGGGCATTATCTGCAACACATGCGCCGCATGCGTAATCAGTACCAGCGCAACCTGTGTACCATGACTGACTGGGTGATGAAATATTTCCCATGTGGCACGCGTGTCAGCCGTCCGCAGGGAGGATTTCTGTTGTGGATCGAACTTGACGAACGCGTGGATACGCAGCGCCTGAACCGGCTGCTGGAAGAACATTTAGTGCAAATCGCCATCGGTTCGATATTCTCTGCCTCAGGCAAATATCGCAATTGTCTGCGCATCAACTATGCCCAGACGCTGACGGCGAAAACTGAGCGCGCCGTTCAGCAGGTTGGCCTGACCATTTCACAGATGCTGGAAAACTGCTAAACGCCATCCGGAGAGACTTTACCGTGCAGATAGAACCGTTACCGCCACTCAACACGCTGGTGGCATTTGAATGCGTGGCGCGTTATTGCAGTTTTTCAAGGGCAGCGGACGAGCTAAATCTCACCCAAAGCGCCATCAGCCGGCAGATTATCCAGCTGGAAGAAATGCTGGGTTGTAAGCTTTTCCAGCGTGCCCAGCGCAAAACCACGCTGACACCGCGCGGGGAAACCTATGCACAGCAGGTGCGAAAGCTGCTGGGGGATATTTCACAATCCACCGCTGAGGTGATGGGCTGGAACGGTTTGCCGCAGGTCACGCTGGCCTGCACCAGCGCCATGAGTGGTCTGTGGCTTTCATCCCGTCTCTCGTCTTTACGCCAGCTTCTGCCGGATCTGCAAATCCGCATGAAGATTTCCGACAGCTTTTCTGATCTCAAGTCATCAGAATTCGATCTGGCTATCTTCTATCTGCGCGAGCCGCCGCCTGGTTATCACGTACAGGCGTTGTTCGATGAAGTGTGCTATCCGATGTGTTCACCGGAATTTCTCAAACGCCTGCCGCCTGATGCCAGCGCCGCCGATTTACTCGAACAAACCTTGCTTATACAGGATGACCCGCAGCGCGAATGGACCGGCTGGCACGACTGGGTAGGAATATCGGTTACCCTCTCCGACCAGCCCTAAAGCTGCCCCGCCCGAGTTACCAATAATATACGATAATAATTCGTTATTTTCAGGTAATACAAAGCGATGGCGAAATATAAACTTCCGCCATGAGGGTTCAGGTTCCTACACCCGACTGCGGATTTTGCCGCAGCGAGCAGACAATAACTGGATATCCACACATAGAAAATGGGCAAAATGCTGGGATGAGATACTGCTTCCAGAGAGTTTTTATGGTTTGCAGTGAGTTGCACGCGGCTACCTGTAAGACAGTGAACGGGCAATGCCGGATTTAGCTTTTTGCTCCTCACCCTGCGAAGGGGGAGGATGGGAGGGGGTTTTAAGGGCTAACACCTGGTTTGAGCAAACTTCAACTTATTAATTCGCTTTAATACCCCAACCCAGCCCTCCCCTTCGCAGGTAAGGGAGCAGATCGAGATTTGCCCTTTTCCGTGCGAAATGGAGGGAGTTGCCCGAATTCTGTATCAGATTTCAGGAATGATC
>NZ_JYDG01000144.1:0-1240 GCF_003263545.1 Rahnella sp. AN3-3W3 | reverse complement strand
CTGTTCTGGTCTAGTAAAAGTTGACACCCCATTAAGCGGCGACCTCATATTCGTTTGGTGAAAGACCACCAAGATGGGTATGAGGTCGCCACATATTGTAGTATTCAATGACGTATTTACTGATGTCCCGCTTTGCACTTTCCGCATCTGCATAGCAGCGCTCTTTCACCCACTCTGATTTCAGACTGCCAAAAAAACGTTCCATAACAGCATTATCCCAGCAATTTCCACGCCGGCTTTGGCTGAGTTCTACGCCATTACTTGCAGCATAATCACGCCACTCACCACTGGTATATTGGCTGCCCTGATCTGAGTGAACCAACACGCTGTCTTTCGGTTGTCGCAACAGCTTTGCCTGGCGTAATGCCCTAAGAGCTAACTCAGCCGTCATTGTTTTCGCTACATCCCAACCCACGACTTTACGCGAGTAAAGATCGACAACGGCTGCCAGATAGCACCAACCCTGACGTGTCGGGATATAGGTAATGTCAGTCACCCATTTTTTATTCGGTGCCTCAACGCTAAATTCCCGACCGAGATGGTTAGGCATTGCGGCACTCATATTGCGAGCATATACATACTTGCGTCGGCGCTGACGTCCCGATAATCCCAGCTTTTTCATCAGGCTACGCGTCGCATATCGTCCGAGGTTAAAGCCTTCTTTGCGTAACACGACGCTCAGTGTTCTGCTCCCAAGGCTGCCACGACCCGCTTTCCAGCAGGCTAAAGCATGGGCATCCCGCTCGGCATTTGATGATGTCGCTGGACGATGCTTTGCCTGAAGCCAGCGATAAAACCCGTTGCGGCTCACCGCCATTGTTCGGCAAAGCAGCGCTACCGACCAGAATAGGCGCTGCTCATCGATGAAAGCGAACCTCAGCGCTGCTCTTTTGCAAAGAAGGCTGTGGCCTTTTTTAGGATTTCCTTCTGCTGCCTGAGTTCTTCATTTTCAGCACGCAGGCGGCGCAATTCGGCTTCGAGTTCGCTGCGAGGTCTTTCCCCCGACAGCTCAGTTTGCAGGGATTGCTCATAAGCAGTCACCCAGCGACTGATATTCTGATCGGCGACGTTGAGCTGACGGGCAACTTCAACACATGAAAACCCTTGTTCACAAACAAGTTTGGCGGCTTCGATCTTGAATTCTTTGCTGTAATTTTTGCGTGTAGTTCTGGCCATAGGCACCTCCGTTTCAAGGATTATATCCTCTTAAGTCGGTGTCACCGATTATTAGACCAGAACA
>NZ_JYDG01000143.1:0-1299 GCF_003263545.1 Rahnella sp. AN3-3W3 | reverse complement strand
CGGGCCATGGCTGACTGGGGGCATCGTATCTATTGCGCCGTCTGCAAACCCGGTACCGTAGAAGTCATGGACAGGTTTATCCTCACCTGGACGGTTGGCAGTGTGTTTGATGCTTACGGATTATGGAGCCACTGCTGTCACTACATGCAGGCGAAGCCCGTGCCCACCGCCCCGCTGCTGACAAAGGCGCCCGCAAGCTGGACGCCGTTTAACACCGTCCGCTGGCCTGCTGATATCGACCGGGAATCGACCACGGTACCCGATAGCCAGCAAGCATGACGCTCAACGCACAATATCCCTATATCCACGACGGCTCGCCTGGAACCACTGGCAGTAAAATCAATGATGGGTTCGCCCCCCTCATGGCGACCGGGAATAGGGAGTGCCAGTCAGCACTGGCTGAATGGCGACCTGATTATTGAAGGCGAAGCTTGGGTAGATACCCGTCATTTCATGAGTTTAACCCTAGAAGTAAATTACTGGCCTGACAGGCTCGACCAGAACCGAGTGCTGAGATTAAAAATCCAGGTTAAGGATTAAGGAAAAATATGGAAAATAATCAACGTCCTGATGGGCCCTGGCGCATTGAGCCTGAAACGCTGGAAGCCGCGCTGGAGACAGAATTTGCGAGTCGGCCTGCTTTAACGCCTGCCTTAAAAAATTGGGTTGAAGATTTACCCGGGCAAAATGAGAAACAGCAAACCGCCCCCCGACTTACCTGGGTTAATGAAATAAATGATCTCTGGATGGAAATCCCACGATTTGAAAATATATTATGGTGGGGAGGTTGGGTTATTGTGTTGGTTGGCTTCATTGTTGTACCTTTGTTTTCATATGTATTAGCAGATGCCTTTAGTGATTATGTAAGTAACCAGTTGAGTTTATTTGTTTTATTAGTGTTTTTTATATTCTGTATTTTTTTTTGTTAGTGCGTTTATTTTTTAATGCGAAAATAGTTTTATTTGTACCCCGAGGAACTCCAATTCGCTTTAACCGTCAGCGCCAAAAAATATATGTATACGAGTATCAGCGTAAGTGGAATCCCTGGGTTCGCTGGCCAACGACCATCAAAGTGTTCGACTGGGCTGATGTTCATGCACAAATGACGCGGGAAACCGGACGTTACGATCAGGGCTACCGGCTGTACGGCGTTGTCTGCAAACCCGGGACAACTGAAATTATCGACAGTTTTGTGCTCAGCTGGGCGGTGGGTCATCCTAAGTTATTGCGCGGATTATGGAGCCACTGCTGTCACTACATGCAGCACAAACCGGTTTCCACACAACCGTTTTACGATGA
>NZ_JYDG01000142.1:0-1585 GCF_003263545.1 Rahnella sp. AN3-3W3 | reverse complement strand
CTGGAGACAGAATTCGCGGGCGGCCTGCTTTAACGCCTGCCTTAAAAAATTGGGTTGAAGATTTACCCGGGCAAAATGAGAAACAGCAAACCGCCCCCCGACTTACCTGGGTTAATGAAATAAATGATATCTGGATGGAAATCCCACGATTTGAAAATATGTTATGGTGGGGGCGTGGGTGCTAGTTATTGCAGTATTAATACCTATCATAATGATTATCTTTTTCTTTTTTTTCAACCTTTTGTTTATTCTGACACTTTATTTATCCCAATAATATTGGGTTTCTTTTTGATTATATGCTCTTTATTTTTAGTAAACTTAAAAATGGCCTTATTTGTACCCCGAGGAACTCCAATTCGCTTTAACCGTCAGCGCCAAAAAATATATGTGTACGAGTATCAGCGTAAATGGAATCCCTGGGTTCGCTGGCCAACGACCATCAAAGTGTTCGACTGGGCTGATGTTCATGCACAAATGACGCGGGAAACCGGACGTTACGATCAGGGCTACCGGCTGTACGGCGTTGTCTGCCAACCGGGGACAAGTGAAATTATCGACAGTTTTGTGCTCAGCGGGGCGGTGGGTCATCCTAAGTTATTGCGCGGATTATGGAGCCACTGCTGTCACTACATGCAGCACAAACCGGTTCCGACACAACCGTTTTACGATGAGCGGCCAAATAGCTGGTGTCCGCGAAATAATATTCACTGGCCCGAAGCCATTGACCGCGAATCTACGACGGCTGCGGATGCGGCAAAACATCAGCAGGGTGAAATATGAAAAATAATCAACGTCCTGATGGTCCCTGGCGCATTGAGCCTGAAACGCTGGAAGCCGCGCTGGAGACAGAATTCGCGGGTCGGCCTGCTTTAACGCCTGCCTTAAAAAATTGGGTTGAAGATTTACCCGGGCAAAATGAAGAGCAGAAAACCGCCCCTCGCCTTACCTGGGTCAATGAAATAAATGATATCTGGATGGAAATCCCACGATTTGAAAATATATTATGGTGGGGAGCGTGGGTAGGAGGAGTGTCTTTAATAATCCCTCTTATTATGATTTCATTTTTTATGACATTACCTAACTTCTTTTTTAATGTGTCAATAACTATATTTTGTTTAGTTAGTTATATTTGTTTTGTGTCATTATTATTTTTTAATTTCAGAACTGTTTTATTTTCTCCCCGAGGAACTCCAATTCGCTTTAACCGTCATCGCCAAAAAATATATGTGTACGAGTATCAGCGTAAGTGGAATCCCTGGGTTCGCTGGCCAACGACCATCAAAGTGTTCGACTGGGCTGATGTTCATGCACAAATGACGCGGGAAACCGGACGTTACGATCAGGGCTACCGGCTGTACGGCGTTGTCTGCAAACCCGGGACAACTGAAATTATCGACAGTTTTGTGCTCAGCTGGACGGTGGGTCATCCTAAGTTATTGCGCGGATTATGGAGCCACTGCTGTCACTACATGCAGCACAAACCGGTTCCGACACAACCGTTTTACGATGAGCGGCCAAATAGCTGGTGTCCGCGAAATAATATTCACTGGCCCGAAGCCATTGACCGCGAATCTACGACGGCTGC
>NZ_JYDG01000141.1:0-5967 GCF_003263545.1 Rahnella sp. AN3-3W3 | reverse complement strand
CTTTATGGGGTCAGTCCAAAAGCGGGCTTTTCTATTTTCAGGTTCTAAGACCAGAGCTTCAGGTTTTCAGGCCAGCGTAAAAGTATCAGTCCAGTTGTAGTTGGTCATGACCAGTTTCACCGGCAAACTGAGTGAACCGAAGTTTTTGTTCTGGTTCTGCAGGAAGAATTCCCGCAAAGACGACGGCAAATATTGCGCACCGTATCGCATGAGCGTGCTGTGCCAGAAGATTTGGGGGATCTCGGTATTCGGGAACCGCTTACGTATTTTACCCGCCCATTGCGTGCTGAGAAGGTGTTCCACCAGTGCCTGACGGAATCGCAAACTTTCCTCATCCGGAAATCCCGCCAGCAGCAACTGATCCGGCAATGCAATCAGTCGCAAATCGCTGATACGCATAATATGTCCACGACAATACTGATTGAAAATCTCAGTCAGTTCGCCAGCATTTTCCGCATCTTCAGGGCGGTCATACAGCGCCTGCGTCACAGCAAAGAAAGTAAAGTGCATACCGTCCGGCGGTGCGACATCCGCCAACACATCGCCCTGCGCCGCCGCTGTGATATCCGCCAGCAATCCGCTCATCGACGGGCCTGCGCGGTTGCCGCTGGTGATAGCCAGGCGGTGCGGATGATAAAAAGGTTCCGTTCTCACCGCGCCCGTTTCCGGATGCTCATTCCATATAGTCAGCGTTTTACTGTTGGTATTTTGATATGCCTGCTGAATCATTTCCTGGGTATGCAAAGCAAACTCCTGTTTTGTCCCAAAGTGAGCGCAATCCGGCGAAAGTGCCTGATGATGCCCTTCACAGAGGAGAAACCTCAAAAAGATTGAGCGAAATCAACATTAGAATCGCGGAATCGGTGCAATATCTATTTCGCAGGTGAATGCAACGTCAAGCGATGGGCGTTGTGCTCCATATTGTCTTATTTCCAAATTTTTAGAATTAATGCATAGCACAATTTAATTCGAACGACGCCGGTCTTATGACCGGCTTTTTTTTGTTTTTTATCAGCCAGTGAGCGCTTTATAACCAGCGACTTTTCTTCATCCACAACGCTACGCCACCGCCCAATACCACCAGACAGGCGCAGAAAATCGCGAAACCAAAGGGTGAGGTGTTCCCCGGAATGCCGCCTAAGTTAACGCCAAACAGGCCGGTCAGGAATGTCGCGGGCAGGAAAACCATCGCCAGCAAAGACATGGTGTAGGTGCGGCGGTTCAGGGAGTCAGCCATCAGTGAGCTGATTTCATCCGATAACACCGCCGTGCGCGCAATGCTGGCATCAAGATCATCCAGCCCGCGCCCCAGACGGTCGGAGATTTCCTGCATCAGACGGCGGTCATCGTCATTCATCCACGGCAGACGTTCACTGGCCAGACGTGAAAACACATCGCGTTGCGGCGCCATATAGCGTCGCAAAACGATCAGTTGTTTACGCAGCAGCGCCATCTGACCGCGCTCCGGCACCTGCTGTTCCATCAGGTCATCTTCGATATCGATGATTTTATCGTGCAAATCTTCGATAAAATTACTGGTCTGATCGGTCAGCGCATCGCAAATCTCAACCAGCCAGCGTCCGGTATTCTTAGGCCCGCTGCCGGATTTCATATCACCAATCATCTCCTCCATCGAAAACACCTTACGGTGACGGGTGGAGACGATCATTTTTTCGGTGAGATAAACGCGAATAGTGACCAGCTGATCGGGACGCGAATCCGCATTGAGATTGATGCTGCGCAAGGTGATTAACGTGCCTTCGCCCACGCGCACTACTTTTGGACGAACGCTGTCACCAGCCAGCGCCTGACGGACGGTATCGGGCAGCACCGGCGTGTTGTTAATCCACTGCTCACTGGCGGGCAGCGTGTAATCCAGATGCAGCCAGCAGGGTTTTTCTTCGCTGGCGACGCACTGCGGACTGATATTACTCACCCCGCCCTGACCGTCCATCTGCAAGGCGTAGACCGCATCTGAAACCTGTAATTCTTTTCCCTTAATAACTTCCACGACATTCCTCGCTTTTTCTGCGTTATCTTTTTAAGTCTAGCGTTAAGTGACTGAAATTCAAAAAGTCAGTTCAGGCGAAATTCACTCTCCTGAAACATTGCAAGATCATGCCACCGGATTTGGAAAAAAGTGTTAAGGCTAATAGGTTTAGTGTGTCGTGATATAGCAGAATATTTCTATCCGCCCGGTGCCTGCATTTCTGCCAGTTCCGGCATCACACTGCGCATCATTTCAAGAAATTTACGTAACCGGGCCGGATAATAGCTGGAATACGGATACACCAGATACACCGGCAATGGCAATGCGTTCCAGCCGGGCAATACGCGCTGCAAACGCCCTGCTTCAAGGTCTTCTTTCACCACCCATGCGGAAACAATACCCGCCCCCAGTCCGGATAGCGCGGCCTTACGCACCGCGTATAAACTGTCCGTCGCCAGACGCGGCACGATGGGAGAACTTTCCATATGTCCGTCATTATCACGACGCAGCGTAACGTCGTTACGATAAAAAGTACTCAGGGAAATCCAGGGTAAGTCTTTTAGCTCACTGAACTGTCTGACCGGATGTTGCTGCAATAATTCCGGCGTCGCGACCACAATGCGCGGAACTTCCGCCAGCAAGATGGCCACCATAGAAGGATCCGGCACATTCCCGACCTGGATCGCACAATCAATATCTTCGGCGATAAAATCCGGCGTGCGGTCGTTGAGCATCCAGTCCACCGAAAGATTCGGATAGCGCTGCAAATAGCGGGTTAACGGTGCGATAAGCTGATCCTGTCCGAACGCGTGCGGCGCACGTACCCGCAAAATGCCGACCGGTTCATCCCCTGCACCGCTCAGTTGATCTTCCAGCGCCGCCCAGCGCTCCAGTACCAGTTTCGCCTGTTCATAACAGCGCTCACCGTCGTCGGTAAGTTTCATGGCGTGCGTAGTGCGCAGAATCAGCTTCGCGCCCAGCAGGCGTTCGAGCGATTGCAAACGGCGGCTGACCGTCGGCTGGCTGGTGCTCAGTTGTACGGCGGCGGCGGAAAGGCTGCCGCTTTCGACAATGCGCACGAAAGTTTGCATCAGATCGATACGATCAATGCCGCTGGTGACGGTCGCTGGGATAGTTATGCTCATACGCCCCACGTATAACTGTTTTACCTTTGTGCAGGCTACCACTTATAACCAGTTCCGTGAAGAATGCTTTCAGCGCGCACCACCTTACGAACTCATTCATCAGGAAATTACGTTATGTCAGAACTCACCAGTACATCAGACGTTAGCGGCTCAGCACTTTCCGGCAAGATCATATTTACACTGGCCGCCGGTGCCGGACTGAGCGTCGCATCGATTTATTACAGTCAGCCGATGCTCGGGATCATGGGTAGTAATCTGAACGCCAGTACCACATCGGTCGGTTTGATCCCTACGCTGACACAAGCCGGTTATGCACTGGGCATTTTGTTTCTCATTCCCCTGGGCGACCGTCATGACCGCCGCACGATTATCCTGCTGAAAAGTATTTTGCTGGCTGTCGCCCTGCTGCTTTGCGGGTTTGTACCGGGTATTCACGGGCTGCTGGTAGCGAGTCTGATCACCGGCGTTGGCGCAACCATGGCGCAGGATATCGTCCCGGCGTCAGCACACCTTGCGCCACCCGCGCAGCGCGGTAAAACCGTCGGTACGGTGATGACCGGCCTGCTGGTCGGGATCCTGCTCTCGCGGGTGTTGAGCGGTTTTGTCGCCGAGTATTTTGGCTGGCGGGTGATGTATCAGCTGGCGGCACTCAGCGTGGCACTGACTGGCGTGGCGCTGTGGCGGGTTCTGCCGCGTTTCACACCGGGTACGCGCATCAGTTATGCCGGTCTGTTGCATTCGATGTTTGGCCTGTGGAAGAACTACAAAACGCTGCGCCATGCGGCACTGGCTCAGGGTTTGCTGTCGGTGGCGTTCAGTGCCTTCTGGTCCACACTGGCGATTATGCTGAATGAACAGTTCCATCTGGGCAGCGCAGTAGCCGGTGCGTTCGGACTGGCGGGCGCTGCCGGTGCTTTAGCGGCGCCGCTGGCCGGTGCGTTAGCCGATAAGAAAGGCCCGGCACGGGTGACTCAGATGGGTTCCGCGCTGGTGATGGTGTCTTTCGCAGCGATGTTCCTGCTGCCTCTGTTGTCGCCACACGCCCAGCTGGCGCTGATTGTGCTGAGCGCTGTCGGTTTTGACTTAGGTATTCAGGCCACGCTGGTTGCGCATCAGACTCTGGTCTACGGCCTTGAACCGGCGGCACGCGGCAGACTGAACGCCCTGCTGTTCACCGTGGTGTTTATCGGTATGTCAGCGGGCGCAGCACTTGGCAGTAAAGCACTGGAAGCCGGTGGCTGGTCAGGCGTGGTGCTGCTGGCGACCGTCGCCGCGGGTGCCGCGTTACTGGTTCGTCTGTTCAGCCGTAAAAGCTGAGTAATGAGAAAAAATAAAAGCGCCCGCTGTTATGTGCAGCGGGCGCTTTTTTATAACGGGAATTTACCCTGACTTTTACTCCGGATATCTGTCAGTGCTTGGTTATATACAGACCATTTAATCAATTGTTTTTATTGATTTTTTATACATCCAAAGATAGTTATACCGTCTACCATACCGTTCATGGAAGAAGTTAACCCGGCTTTGCGGTGGCACGACAGGAATCAACAGCAGCTTTCAGCTCTTTCTCGTAACCGATGCGCTGATGACGTTCAGCGCGCAGAGCCTGCATCTGTTTGTCTATTGAGGAACCGATCGGTAACCGGTCTACAGCGAAGGCTGGCGCTTCGATTGCACCAGGGTCACATGGTACCTGCACGGGGACTTTCACTTCAACATAAACAGGATCTGGAACATTGGCGCGCCCTGTGCAACCGGTCAGGACGACGGTCAGCATTAACATCAGCCATTTCATTTCGCACGCTCCCGCGCCAGCTCAGCATCAAACGCGTAAGATGCCGCAGCACAAACATCAGGGCTATCGACGCGCTCGGACAGTACGTCACTGGCTTTCCCGTAATCATCCTTTGCTAATTCTCTGGCGGCGGCCACGGCATCCTTAGCGGCCTTCTCCCTGTCCGCTCCAGCCTGCTGAAGCGCGGTGATTGCAACGTTCTGCGAAATGATGGTGGCGTTGGCCTGATCCTTCAGGCTGCCACACTTCGACAGTTTGTCGTTCAGGTTGTCAATGGTTGGCTGGTAATGCCGACCGGCCAGCCATGCGCCAAGGCCGACAACCGCACTCAGCGCCAGCAGAACGACGATGATATAGACAATGCCTTTCACGGGGTTAGACATAACGCCTTCTCCTTGTCGCGGCGCGTTACCAGACCGGGCAGAACTTTGCCACCGGCATACACCCAGCGCGGGAACTGATTACACGCTTCGGTGATCTTGCCTTGCCTGAACATCCAGAACATCGTGGACTTCTGCATCGCAGGACAACCAACGTTAAACGTCACGCTCACCGCGGCATCAAACGGCCCCTGTTTCAGCTTCTCTCCGTCTGCATACCGGTTAACGCACTTCTCCGCCTCCAGGATGTTCTTTCCCCAGTCAGCGGCGATCTGCGCGTCCGTCTTGCGAACACCAGGCTTAACACCGTGAGTATTTCCGACGCCGTCAGTCCAGACATCAGCCGGGCATTTGTATGGGTCACGCTGGCAGGACTCAAAATTACCGATCAGTTCCAGACCCTTTTCGCTGGTTCTGACCTGCCCGCTGGCCACCACCATTGCGATGATTGCCGCGATAGAACAGACAGCACCGGCTTTACCGGCTTTCCTGAGGGCGCTCATGCGTCGTTACTCGCACGTTGCAGAGCTTCGTGAACTATCTCAATTGCGGCGGGAGGTTTTGCGGGGTCATAATTCCTGAGAAATTCGGCATACAAATCTGTGCGCCTCTTCTCATCAGCAATAGACGCCAACTTAGCAGCTGAATAGACCCGGGTTT
>NZ_JYDG01000140.1:0-933 GCF_003263545.1 Rahnella sp. AN3-3W3 | reverse complement strand
GGAGCCAAATTAGAAACGCCCGCTTAAGGAAACTTAAGCGGGCGTTTTGCTTTGGTGTTTTCTTATGCCGGTATCATCTCTGCATAAGAAAAGGCTTATGGAGAGATAGCCCTAAGAAAATTGATCTCTATTAATGAGATTGAAAACAATAATGGGCGGATTTCACAAGCCTATAGATTAGCGTTGCTTAATACTCTACTGTATCGGGAAACTCAGACTGTTCATAAGTGCGTATGGCCTTCGGATAGACATGGCATGCTGTACCTGCGTTTGCTGACTTTCTTTCACACATTAGGCAAATGTTCTGCAGAATAAATTACTTTTGCCTTTCTTTACTTTCTAGCCTAATCAACGCCCTTTCTAAACCTGATATTTTAATCACTAGGCGCTGATCTTATTTAAATGCTTTAGTGATAATCCTCATTGGAGAAGCATTTATATGAGTGTTAAGGCACAAGTTATTGTCGCACGTAAGCTGGGATTCACATCACATCAAAATGCGGTTCCTCTATTACGTGAACTTATCTTGCATAATGAATCGGAGCAAGCATTTCAGGATTTGACATTACATCTGCAAACATCGCCTGCAGTATTGGAAGCAAAACAATGGAAAATTGACCGTTTACTTCCAAACTCCTCGGTTGATATCCGGGAACGGGACGTTAAGCTCAATGCAGAATGGCTCTCCGAATTAACGGAAAGTGTCGTTTGTGAAGTCACACTATGTTTGCGTCATGGCGACGAAGAACTTTTTACTGAATGTTATCCACTTGAAGCATTGGCAAAAAATGAATGGGGTGGAGAGGCAATGGTGGAATTGCTGCCCTCTTTTATTATGCCAAACGATCCCGCCGTGGACCGGATTCTCAAAGCGACATCCGATGTTCTGCGAAGTGCAGGTAAAAATGAAGGGTGAATAGACCCTAGTTTCCT
>NZ_JYDG01000014.1:0-107710 GCF_003263545.1 Rahnella sp. AN3-3W3 | reverse complement strand
CCCCGAACCGCATGGCACCGCACGTTTATAACGGTTTAGCGGGGATGTGGATTGTCGAGGACGAAGTCAGCAAGAATCTGCCGTTACCGAACCATTACGGCGTGGATGATTTCCCGATCATCATTCAGGACAAGCGTCTGGATGGGTTCGGCGTGCCGCAATACGACACACCGGCTTCCGGAGGATTCTTTGGCGATACCATGCTGGTGAACGGTGTGCAAAGCCCGTTCGTAGAAGTTTCACGTGGCTGGGTGCGTCTGCGTTTACTCAATGCCTCGAATGCGCGCCGTTATGAACTGAGCATGACCGATAACCGCGCGTTCCACGTTGTCGGTTCCGATCTGGGTTTCCTGCCAGCGCCAATGACGGTAAAACGTCTTTCTCTCGGGCCGGGCGAGCGCCGCGAAGTGCTGGTGGATATGTCACAGGGCGAAGAAGTGTCGATTACTGCCGGTGAAGCCGCAGGCGTGATGGACAGACTGCGCGGCCTGTTCGAACCTTCAAGCATTCTGGTTTCTACCATTGTGCTGACCCTGAAACCGACCGGCCTGCTACCGCTGGTGACGGATAATCTGCCGATGCGTTTGCTGGCCGATCAGATCCTGACCGGCAACGTCGTCCGTACCCGTGACCTGCGCTTAGGCGACAGTGAACCGGGGATCAACGGCGCGCTGTGGGATATCAACCGTATCGATCTGACTGCGCAGCAAGGCACGTGGGAACGCTGGACGGTGCATGCGGATTTACCTCAGACGTTCCATGTTGAAGGGGTGTCCTTCCTGGTGAAAAGCGTCAATGGCGCCGCGCCGCTGGTGGAAGATGCCGGATTCAAAGATACCGTTTGGGTCGATGGCGATGTCGAACTGCTGGTGTATTTCAATCAGCCTTCTTATGAGCACTTCCCGTTCGTCTACCGCAGTGGCGCGCTGGAACTGGCCGATCGCGGCTCAGCGGCCAATATGCTGGTACAGCCTTCGATGTAAGCGTCATTCGCGCAATAAAAAACCCGCCGGGGCGGGTTTTTGTTTTTCTGCACTCTGAAACGGCTTACAGATCTTTTTCCGGATCCGGCCCCAGACGCTGCTCTTTATCCAGCTTGGTGACTTCCGCCAGTTCTTCCTTCTCCAGTTTGAAATCAAACACGTCGAAGTTTTCGCGGATGCGTTTTGGAGTTACCGATTTCGGGATAACAATCAGCCCGTTATCCAAGTGCCAGCGGATAACAATCTGCGCAGGCGTCTTGTCGTATTTTTCCGCCAGTTTCTGGATCAGCGGCTGATCAAACACGCCTTCGCCGCCCTGTGCCAGCGGGCTCCAGGATTCGGTGGCGATGGTGTGTGTGGCGTTCCAGGCATGCAGCTGGCGCTGTTGCATCAGCGGGTGAAGCTCAATCTGATTCACGACAGGGAAAATGCCGGTTTCATCTTTCAGCTTCTGCAAATGTTGCAGCGGGAAATTACACACGCCGATGCTTTTCGCCAGACCTTGTTCTTTCAGTTTCAGCAGCGCTTTCCAGGCATCGACGTAATGCCCCTGAGCCGGTTGCGGCCAGTGGATCAGGTATAAATCGACATAATCAGTTTTCAGCTTTTTAAGGCTGGTTTCCAGCGCCTGTGGTGCGTTCAGCTGATCGTCATTCCACAGTTTGGTGGTGATAAACAGCTCTTCGCGAGGCACCAGATTGGCGGCAATTGCTTCGCCGACGCCTTCCTCATTTTTGTAGATGGCGGCGGTATCAATATGACGATAACCGGTTTCGATCGCCGTTTTCACCGCGCTGGTGGCTTCCTGATTACTGGCTTTCCATACGCCAAGTCCTAACTGAGGCATCAGATTGCCATCGTGAAGTTTGATGATGGGTTGCGTTGCCATGAGTTTCTCCTTTCAGGGCAGAGTACCCGCCGCAGAGGACGGGCACCGTGTAGGGATTGACGTTAAGTCTAGTAAACGAAACGGCATCTTGCTGAGCAGGCTACGTATATTCAGACACGGAAGATGCCTAGGCGTTCATATCCAGCACCACGCGATAGCGCGCTTTCCCTTCATGCAGATGCTCCACGGCATCATTGATTTTGCTCAGCGGGAAGTGCTCAACCTGCGGCGTGATGTCATGACGGGCGCAGAACGCCAGCATGTCAGCCAGACGGGAAGGGGAGCCGGTCGGTGAACCGGAAACCTCAGCCTGTTTGCTGATCAGCGCCATCACATGCAGCGGTACCGCTTCCGGCACCACGCCGACAAAGTGCAGACGCCCTTTCGGTGCCAGCGCGCCAATAATGGCGTCCCAGTCCAGCGAGGCATTGGCAGTGACCATAATGAAGTCCAGCTGACCGGCGATTTTCTTCAGTTCATCACTGTCACGGGTAGCAATAACGCGGTGCGCACCGAGTGAAACCGCTTCGTCACGTTTCGCCATCGATGACGTAAACGCAGTCACTTCGCAGCCCCAGGCATTCAGGAAACGCAGCGCCATGTGGCCTAAACCGCCGATGCCGATCACGCCAACGCGATGGGTCGGCAGCACGCCAAACTGCAACAGCGGGTTAAAGACGGTAATGCCGCCACAGAACAACGGACCGGCGCTGGTGATATCCACGCCTTCCGGCAGCGGAATAGCCCACGCCCAGTGGCTGCGGATCTTGTCCGCGAAACCGCCGTGATGGCCGATGATGGTGGCTTCCACATCATGACAAAGGTGCTGATCGCCGGACATACAAGGGTGACAGTGCATACAGCTGCCACGGTTCCAGCCCACGCCGACAATCTGGCCGACTTTTAGCCCTTTGTTCTGCGCATGATTACCAATTTTGACGATTTTGCCGACCACTTCATGGCCAGGAACAAACGGATACTGCGTGATGCCCCAGTCATTATTAAGCATCGACAGATCCGAATGGCAAACGCCGCAATAATCAATGGCGACTTCAATTTCTTCGTCGCCAATCGGGCCGGCGTCGAAAGCAAACGCTTCGAGTGGCTGATTCGGGCCGGCAGCGGCCCAGGCGTTAAAGGTATTTTCAGCAGCAACAGGTGCAGACATACAATCCTCCGAACTCTCGGTTAGACGAATAATGAATTGAAATAAGGATTTATCAGAAAAAAAGAATCGGTGACCGAAGGTCGCTCACGATCAGCGAATGAAAAGTACGTCCATACAGACTAGCAGTTCATCGCATTTATGCAGGTGTGTCCCCCTGCGGAAGGCGACATTAACTGTAAGAGAAAATGGGCAGCAGCATGATGCCCATTTCTGCCAGAGTCTTGCCTGTTTCTGCTTGTCTCTGTAGGAACGCAGGAGGTTATGGCAGAATCAGTGCCAGTTTAGTGAATATGTGGAGCGAAATAATGGAAAACGTGAACAGCCTGTGCGCCCGCATGGCGGCAAGAGTCGCCCGGCTCAGTGGTGATAAAAATCTCGTGCCGTCGGCGGTTCCGCAGGTGACGCTGATGTACACCACACGTTACCATCCGCGTCAGCCGGTTTTGTACAATCCCGGCATTGTGATCCTTTTTCAGGGGCGAAAAGTCGGTTATCTGGGCAAGAAAACCTTCTCTTACGATCCGCACAATTATCTGATGCTGACCGTTCCGCTGCCTTTCGAATGTGAAACCTTCAGCAGCCCCGAAGAGCCGCTGGCCGGTATTCAGATCAGCATTGATAACCTGATGTTGCAGGATCTGCTGATGGATATGGGCGACGAAAGCATGGCGCGTCAGAAAGAATCGTCAACAGGCATCAACTCCGGCGTGCTGGATGGCGATATTCTTTGTGCGACCGAACGCCTGCTGGATGTGATGGATAAGCCACTGCACGCCCGCATTCTGGGGCCTAAAATTATACGCGAAATCCTGTTCTTTATTCTGACCAGTGAGAACGGCGGCGCGCTCCAGGCGCTGGTTAATCGTCATACCCATTTCAGCCAGATTGCCAAATCCCTGCGCCGTATTGAGGCGCAGTACGCCGACAATCTCAGCGTGGAAACGCTGGCCAGTGAAGTGAACATGAGTATTTCGGCGTTTCACCATAACTTCAAAGCCGTGACCAGCACGTCGCCGCTGCAGTATCTGAAAACCTATCGCCTGCACCGTGCGCGTACCTTGATGATTTATGATGGCGTGAAAGCCAGCGTAGCGGCATTACAGGTGGGGTATGAAAGCGCGTCCCAGTTCAGCCGGGAGTTCAAACGCTATTTTGGCGTCACGCCGAGTGATGAGATGGCGCGTCTGCGCGAAGGGAGTTCCGGTGTGCTGGCGTTAACGGACGTGGCATTTAAGGCCTGAACCGGTCTTTTTACAAAGGATTTCAGAAAGGGCTCAGAAACGGCATTTCCGTTTTTTCCAGATAACCAGCACCGCGCCAGCCAGACCGACGACCAGCAACAGAACCGGTAAAATCATCAGTCCCGCCATGACCTGATCTTCATGGCGTTTAACAATCGGAATGTGGCTCAGTGCGAAGCCCAGAGAAATCACCACACCCACCCACAATATGGCACTCAGCCAGTTAAAGAACTGGAAACGGGCATTGTTGAGGCCGGAAATCCCAGCCATTGTCGGTAACAGTGTCCGCACGAAAGCCAGAAAACGCCCGACAAGCAGCGCCATCAGCCCGTGCTGAATAAACATCTGATGCGCTCGCTGGTGATAATGCGCCGGAAGCTGTAACAGCCAGCCTTTGACCAGTTTGGTGTGACCCAGCCAGCGTCCCTGAATATAACTCAGCCAGCAGCCGAGGCTCGCGGCCGTCACCAGAATAATCAGGGTAGGAACGAAGCTCATGACGCCTTTAGCAATCAGCGCGCCGGTCAGCAGCAGCAGGCTGTCACCGGGCAGGAAAGAGGCAGGTAATAAGCCGTTTTCCAGAAACAGCGTGGCAAACAGGACGGCATAAATGACCCAGAGAAGATTCGGGTCGGCGAGCATACTGAAATCATGCTGCCAGAGCGCATGAAAAATGTCGCAAAGCACTGCCATATTCTGTCCTGTTTCTGTTCATTAAAAACTGTCGCCTGCCAGTGTAACGCGGATCGATGTCGGATATGTTGATCTGAGGACACTGTAAAAAAGACAGAAGGCTCCGGCATCAGTCGCCCGGAGCTCTAAAGAGCTTACAGATTATTATCATTTTGCGAATGAATATCCGCCACTTACCTTACCGATCTGCGCGTTATGTCGCAATCTCTGTGGCTCAGGAAGTCGTTATCCGTTCAAAAGCCGTTGAAAGATCGGCAATCAGATCGTCACAATTTTCCAGCCCGATATGTAATCTAACCAGCGTGCCGGTAAAGTCGACGGTTTCCGCCGGGCGGATAGCCTGAATTTCTTCCGGCTGATTGGCCAGAACCAGCGATTCAAAGCCACCCCACGAATACGCCATGCTGAAATGCTCGAAGTGGTCGAGATAGTCAGAAAGCTCTTGTTTGCTCAGGCGCTGTTTCAGCACAAAAGAGAACAGGCCGCAGCTGCCGGTGAAATCCCGCTTCCAGAATTCATGGCCTTTGCTGCCGGGCAATGCCGGATGATTGACCACTGCCACTTCCGGACGCTCCGCCAGCCACTGTGCGATGCGGATACTGCTTTCTGCATGCTGTTTCAGCCGCACGCCCATGGTGCGCAGCCCGCGGCTGGCGACATACGCGGTATCAGCATCGACCATTTGCCCCATCAGATAAGAATGTTCACGTAACTGCGCCCAGCAACGTTCATTAGAAACGGCGGTGCCAATCATCGCATCAGAATGACCGACGATATATTTGGTGCCTGCCTGAATCGAAATATCGATATCAAATTCCAGCGCTTTAAACAGAATACCCGCCGCCCAGGTGTTATCGATCATGATGACAACGTCCGGATTTACTGCGCGCACCGCTTTCACCATCGCCGGGATATCCGGAACTTCCATGGTGATCGAGCCCGGCGATTCGAGGAACACCACTTTGGTGTTGGGCTGCATCAGCGAACCTAACTCAGCACCGATATTGGCAGGAAAATAGGTGGTGGAAACACCGAGTTTTTTCAGCACTTTTTCGCAGAAATCCTGCGTCGGTTCGTAAGATGAACCGGCCACCAGAATGTGGTCCCCGCTGCTGACAAAGGAAAGCACTGCGTTACTGACCGCCGCCGCGCCGCACGGATACAGCGCGCAGCCCGCGCCGCCTTCCAGTTCAACCATCGCTTCCTGTAGCGAGAAATGCGTCAGGGTGCCGCGGCGTCCGTAAAACAGCTCGCCGTTAGCACGGTTGGCGGTGGCGTGTTTTTTATCCGCGACGGTTTCAAAGACCAAAGATGACGCACGCTGAATGACCGCATTCACGGAGCCTTGCGTGAACTTCTTGTCCCGTCCGGCGCTGACCAGCGCGGTTTCAATTTTTTTAGACGACATAATCCGTATTTCACCCTGTTACGTTGCGCGGCATGCACCAGCATCCGCCGATATGTCATTAACTTAACATGATGAATTTCAGGGATCAGGCTTTTGGCGGGTGGATGAGAAAATTTCAGCAGCCCGCGCCCGTTTCACAGAAAAAAAAGCCCGTCGTGACGACGGGCAAGGGAGAAACGAGTTTTGGGCATCAGCCGGTATAGACGCCGAAGAGTTTGGGCAGGAATAGCGAAATGGTCGGAATATAGGTCACCAGCATCAGCACCACGAACAGCACGCAGTAGAACGGCATCATGGCTTTCACCACTTTCTCAATGCTCTGTTTACTCACCGCACTGGCGACAAACAGCACCGAGCCGACCGGCGGGGTGATCAGCCCGATCCCCAGATTCACCAGCATGATCATGCCGAAATGCACCGGATCAATGCCGAGTGATAACACCACCGGCAACAGCACCGGCGTCAGGATCAGAATGATCGGCGCCATGTCCATCAGCGTACCGATCAGCAACAGCATGATGTTGATCCACATGAGGATCACGTACTTGTTGTCGGAGATCGAAGTGAAGAATTCGGTGATGCGCATCGGCAACTGCATGTAGGTCATCACTGCGCCAAAGCTGGCGGCAAAGCCGATCAGAATCATGACGATGCTGACGGTTTTGACCGTGCGGTACATCAGTTTCGGCAGTTCGCTCCACTTGTAATCGCGGTAGATAAACATGGTGACGAAGAATGACCACAAGCAGGCAATCGCCGCTGATTCCGTTGCGGTAAATACTCCGCTGAGAATACCGCCCATGATGATGACGACGGTCATCAGCCCCCACAGCGTGTCGATGAAAATCTTCAGCGCCTGGCGGAACGGCACGCGTTCGCCTTTTGGATAACCGCGTTTGTGCGCAAACACCACGCACATCACCATCAGTGTCAGGCTGAGCAGTAAACCGGGCAGAATACCGGCGATGAACAGCGCGGCAATCGACACCGTGCCGCCGGTCGCCAGTGAATAAATCACCGAATTATGGCTGGGTGGCGTGAGGATCGCCTGCACCGAGCCGCTGGCGGTCACCGCTGCCGCAAAGTCACGCGGATAACCTTTCTTCTCCATTTCAGGGATCATCACCGAGCCGATCGATGCGGTGTCTGCTACCGAGGATCCGGAAATCGCGCCGAAAAAGGTCGAGGCGACGATATTCACCAGCGACAGTCCGCCGCGGATAAACCCGACAAAGATGTAGGCAAAACTGACCAGCCTGCGGGCGATCCCTCCTTCGGCCATGATCGCGCCCGCCAGAATAAAGAACGGGATCGCCAGCAGAGAGAACTTATTCACGCCATTGGTCAGCTGGATCATCAGCGCTTCAAACGGCAGGTCAATCCACCAGGCTCCCGCCAGCGCGCTCAGCCCGACGGCGTAAGCGACCGGCACGCCAATCGCCAGCATTACCGCCAGCGTTAACAACAAGATTAATGCATCCATAACAGGCTCCGGTCAGGCGTCAGAATTGCCCAGCATCACCACTGGCCGCTGATGCTGCGGGCCGGCAATGATCTGCTCAATGATGAATAACAGCGTCAGCGCAGAACCTATGGGCAGCGGCAGATAGGTTTGTCCGGCAGTCAGCAGCGGGAATTCCGCCACCGGCTGTTGCCAGAGTTCGCTGCACAATTGCAGGCTGTACCAGAAAATAAACACGCTGATCGCCAGCATCATCAGGTCAGCCAGCAGGGCGGAGAATTTTTTCAGAGCAGGCGGCAGACGGTCGGTGACCATCGCCACCACAATGTGCGAACCGGCGCGGTAACTGACGGCGGCACCGATAAAGGTGAACGTCACCATGCACATAATCGCGATCGGCTCCGGCCACGACAGGGCGCTGTTCATCACGTAGCGGGCGAAGATCCCAACCGGGATCACCGCGACCATCAGCAGTAACGCAATACCGGCGAGCCACATCGCACAGCGGTAAAGAATGTCCATCAGGGTGTGATAACTTGAGACCATAAATCCCCCGGCGAAAGATCATAAAGAGGCAGCCCGCAGGCTGCCGGAGTCAGGGTTTACTGAACGTCAGCGATTTGCTGCATCAGTTCCTGATGGTCTTTGCCGAATTCATCGCGCACGGATTGCGTGGCTTTGACATAAGTCGCAGGGTCGATCTCATAGAATTTCACGCCGCCTGCTTTCATCGTTGCCAGCGCTTTCTCGTTATAGGCTTTCCACAGTTCGCGTTGCTCGTCCTGTGCTTCTTTCGCCAGTTTGAGGATTAACTGCTGGTCTTCCGGTTTCAGTTTGTCCCATTTCACTTTCGAATACAGGAACAGCTCCGGAATGATGAAGTGACGGCTGTAGGTGTAGTTTTTTACCACCGGCAGATAGTTGTGGGCGACAAACGTCGGCGGGTTGTTTTCGGTGCCGTCGATAACTCCGGTCTGCATGCCGCTGAACACTTCACTGACGCCCATTGCCACCGGGTTTGCGCCCATGGCTTTCAGCGTCGCCAGCGCAATCGGGCTGCCTTGTACGCGGATTTTCATGCCGTGCAAATCTTCCGGTTTCACCACCGGCTCTTTGGTGATCAGGTTGCGCGTGCCGCCGTCCATCCAGCCGAGGAACACCAGACGGGAGTTCGGGTTGTTGGTGATTTTGTCGCCGATTTCTTTGCCAATCTGACCGTCGAGCACTTTGTGCATGTGGTCTTCATCGCGGAATATATAGGGCAGGGTGAAGACGTTTATCTCCGGTAAAATCGAGGCAACCGGTGTCATCGATACGCGGATAATATCCAGCGCGCCAAGCTGTGCCTGTTCAATTTCCTGCTTTTCATCCCCCAGAACACCGCCCGGGAACGTTTTGATTTCGAGGCGTCCGTCCGTTTGCTTTTGCAGCTTTTCGCCCATGTGCTGAACGGCGACGACGTTCGGATAGCCTTGCGGATGCACATCGGCGGCCTTCAGCGTTTGTGCGGATACACCCGCGGTAAATAAGAGGGTCGCGGAACTCAGGCAAAGGCTGAGAAGTGCTTTTTGCATTTTCATCAGTTTGTCTCCAGGGTACTCAGTAAGGGAAAGGTAAATGAGAGCAAGTGTTGATCAGAGCCAACGGAAGGTCCGGCCTGTTCATTATGAAAAATGTGTAAATAAGCTTTTAAATTATAGGGATACAAGCATTGCCGGTATGCGGTCTTCGCCTGAGTAAGCACCTTATCCTATTTTTTGCTGTGCGGTATTTGAGCATTATCACAAACTCGCAACAAATGTAAAAAGGTGTTACTTAATATTTAAAACGTTGTTTTGACTTAGGTAGTGAAGCTCAGATGATTGATTTACCGCGTGATTTTTATGGAAAGTGTGACGCAGGTTAAATTGTTCATCCCTTGTGCAAACACGAAAAACCTTGTCGTCTGTCAATGACACGCCAGCCTGCAGGCGCGACAATGTAAATAATAATGAGAACGACTATCAATTAGGCCTTTTTCTTTGATATCATTCGGCGTTATTCATTCTTTCTACACACTGATTCTGGCTGGAGGCGACGCGTGAAAACGGCTCGCAATAAGATGAAAGAGGCGACCTCATTACTGATGTCGTTGATGTTGGTTGCTGGCTTAAGCGGCAACGCGATGGCTGCACCTGCGACGCCGGCTGGACAAGCCGTCAATTCTGCAGCATCTCAACCGGCAGCGGCGGATGCCCCTGCACCGGCGAACAGTGATGCAACGCCAGCACCTGTGATGCAACCGACTCCGTCCGAAGCGACGCCTGTCATTCCTACCGATTTGTCTGTTATGGGCATGTATCACCACGCCGATGCGGTGGTGAAAACCGTCATGATTGGCCTGCTGCTGGCCTCTGTCGTCACCTGGGCGTTGCTGTTCAGCAAAGGTGCTGAAGTGTTCACTGGCAAACGCCGTATGCGCCGCGAGTTTGATGCGCTGTCTTCTGTCCGTACGCTGGACGAAGCCGCTGAGCAAGCCGAAAGCTTCGCCGCCAGCAGCATCAGCGCGCAGATGATCCGTGACGCACAGAATGAACTCGAGCTGTCAGCAGGTTCCACCGACAACAACGGCATCAAAGAACGTACCGGTTTCCGCCTTGAGCGCCGCGTCAGCGCAGCCGGCCGTTACATGGGCCGTGGCAACGGTATTCTGGCGACTATCGGGGCAATCTCTCCGTTCGTCGGCCTGTTCGGTACTGTGTGGGGCATCATGAACAGCTTCATCGGCATCGCGCAAACGCAGACCACTAACCTGGCTGTCGTGGCACCGGGCATCGCAGAAGCCTTGCTGGCGACCGCTGTCGGTCTGGTTGCCGCGATCCCTGCCGTGGTTATCTACAACATTTTCGCCCGTACCATTACCTCTTACCGTCATCAGGTTGGCGATGTAGCGGCGCAGATTATTCTGTTGCAGGGTCGTGATTTGGATCTGGCTGCCAGCAAAGGCGATGCGCCACGCGGTCAGACAGGTCAGTTACGCGTAGGGTAAGAACAGATTATGGCTATTCGGTTAAACGACGATATCGACGAAAGCGGTGAAATGCATGACATCAACGTCACGCCTTTCATCGACGTCATGCTGGTATTGCTGATCATCTTCATGGTTGCCGCACCGCTGGCGACCGTAGATGTGCGGGTTGATTTACCCGCCTCTACGGCGAAACAGCAGCCGCGTCCTGAGAAACCGATCTTCCTGTCGGTGAAAGCAGACAAACAGCTGTTCCTGGGCGACACGCCGGTCAACAGCGATAATCTGACCTCGATGCTGGATCAACGTACTCAGGGCAATAAGCAGAGCACGATTTTCTTCCGTGCGGATAAGACAGTGGATTACGAAACGCTGATGAAAGTGATGGATAACCTGCGTAAAGCCGGTTACCTGAAAGTCGGACTGGTTGGCGCTGAACAAACCGGTGCCGCTGCGGCGCAGTAAGTTTTCCTCCCGATCAGACGCACAAAAAAGGCCAGCGATGCTGGCCTTTCGTTTATCTGTAAAACCGAAATTCAGGTCACCGGCGCCGGGTTAAACACCGCCAGCGCATTATGGATGCCCCAGGTGTCTGACCAGGTTTTCTTGCGCCCGCTGGCGATATCGAGAATGAAGTGGAACAACTCCCAGCCCACATCTTCGATAGTCGCGTCGCCGGTCGCAATCGTACCGGCGTTGATGTCCATCAGATCGTGCCAGCGGTTAGCCAGCGTGGTGCGGGTCGCCATTTTAATCACCGGCACCGCCAGCAGGCCGTAAGGCGTACCGCGTCCGGTGGTAAAGACCTGCACGGTAATCCCGGATGCCAGTTGCTGTGTTCCGCAGACAAAATCACTGGCAGGCGTGGCAGCGTAGATCAGGCCTTTTTTGGTCGGACGCTGACCCGGAGACAATACTTCTGAAATTGCGCTGGTGCCGGATTTTGCAATCGAGCCGAGCGCTTTTTCCACCACGTTAGCCAGACCGCCTTTTTTGTTGCCCGGAGACGGGTTGGCGCTGCGGTCGGTTTGTCCCATCGACAGATAATCATCGTACCAGGCCATTTCTTCCAGCAGGCGTTTACCCACTTCGACATCCGCAGCGCGCGGCGTCAGTAAGTGGATGGCGTCGCGCACTTCAGTCACTTCCGAGAACATCACGGTTGCACCGCAGCGCACCAGCAGGTCTGATGCGTAACCGACTGCCGGGTTAGCCGTCACGCCGGAGAAAGCATCGCTGCCGCCACATTGCGTGCCCACGACCAGATCAGACGCCGGACAGGTTTCGCGCTGACGGCGGTTCAGGCGCTCGAGATGGAATTGTGCAACGGTGAGGATATCGTCCACCATCGACTGGAAGCCGACATGCTGTTCATCCTGCAAACGGACGATATGCGTGTCGTCGAGGGAAATTGCCTGCACGTCCGGCGTGCCTTCCAGCAGGCGCTCGGGTTGCAGCTTTTCACAGCCCAGACCGACCACCATCACTTCGCCGCCAAAGTTCGGGTTCAGCGCCAGATTGTGGATAGTGCGGATCGGCACCACTGCCGCCGGGGCGTTAATTGCCACGCCGCAGCCGTAGAGATGGTTCAGCGCCACGACGCCATCGACGTTGGGGAATTTAGGCAGTAAATCACGCTCGATGATTTTGACCACGTAATCCACCACGCCCGCCACACAATGCACGCTGGTGGTTATACCCAGCAGATTTTTAGTGCCTACGCTGCCGTCGTCGTTGCGGTAACCTTCAAAGGTATAGCCTTCCAGCGGCGGTAAGGCGGGCGGAACGCGGGTGGCCAGCGGCAGGCTGTTAAGCTCCGGCGCGACCGGCAGTTCCACCAGGGATTCGTCAATCCAGCCGCCCTGTGCGATATCACGCACCGCATAGCCGATGACTTCACCATAACGAATAATATCGCCACCCTTGGTAATCGGTTCTAAGGCAACTTTATGACCTTGCGGAATATGCTCAATTAATTCCAGACCATTAGAAAATCGGGTACCGGCTTTTAAACCGTTATCGTTCACAATAATAGCAACGTTATCGCTTTCATGAACCTTAATGAAAAGTGCTTCGGTTGCATGTTCTTTATCTTTATTACGTGACATAACTGTCTCCGCGTTTATTAAACATCCCGGAACAAAAGGCTCCGGTTAATTCTCTGAAGTTGACGCTTAACGACGTTTCTCAAAAACATGCTCTGTAATACAGGGTATGACGCTCATTATAAGACAGACTTCCACGAACCTCATTGTGCAACTGACCAGCTTTTTACCGGTTTAACATCATTCTGTGGGGCAGGTGACAGAATAAATGTGATGGATATCACCCTTTGATTTGAGCGGTTATCAGCGCGAGATAATCTGTGATTCTCCTCCCACATCGATGTGTGTATGCAAAAGAATAGTCACAATTATCTGCTATATTCTTGGGCGAATGCACAGTGTTATTTCGGGGCCTCTTTTTTATACTGTATTAGCCCTCTGAAGGTGACGTTTTAAGTAATACAGGTAAATTTCGTACAAAGATTAATAAAGGATTAATTCGCCAGATCGTATAAATGCTTCTTATAAAGGAACTATAGGGTAAATAACGCCGAGGAATGGCGGGCGTTATTTGAGCAGCGGTGAATTACCTGAATGAATTTTTCAATATTACAACGAAGGTCACCATGAATATTCAATCTCAGTCTCGGACAATCGCGCAAACTAAGGTACGAACACATATTCGTTACTACATTTTGCTGATTATCTTTTTAATCACGGCGGTGAACTATGCCGACCGCGCAACGCTTTCCATTGCAGGCACCGAGGTCGCGCGCGAGCTGGGCCTGGATGCTGCGGATATGGGGCAAATCTTTGCGGCATTCGGCTGGGCATATCTGATTATGCAGCTGCCGGGCGGATGGTTGCTGGACAAGTTCGGTTCGAAGAAAGTTTATACCTACAGTCTGTTTTTCTGGTCGCTGTTCACTTTATTACAAGGCTTTGTCGGCTGGTTCCCGCTGGCGTATGGCGCACTGACGCTGTTTATCCTGCGCTTTATGCTGGGTTTCTCCGAAGCGCCTTCCTTCCCGGCGAACGCCCGCATTGTCGCGGCCTGGTTCCCGACCACCGAGCGCGGCACCGCGTCGGCAATTTTTAACTCCGCACAATATTTCTCGCTGGCGCTGTTCTCTCCGTTACTCGGCTGGCTGACCTACGCCTGGGGCTGGGAACATGTCTTTATCGTCATGGGCGTGATTGGTTTTGTGCTGACGCTGGTGTGGATCAAATTTATCCATAACCCGCCGGAACATCCGCATATTTCCAAAAGCGAGCTGGAGTTTCTGAAAGACGGCGGCGCGGTGGTGGATATCGACCACAAGAAAACCGACAGTGCGAAAAATGGTCCGAAATGGAGCTACGTTCGTCAGATGTTAAGCAGCCGCATGATGCTGGGGATCTTCTTCGGGCAGTATTTCATTAACAGTATTACGTGGTTCTTCCTGACCTGGTTCCCGATTTATCTGGTTCAGGAAAAGGGCATGTCTATTCTTAAAGTGGGGATGATTGCCGCAATTCCGGCATTGTGCGGTTTTGCCGGCGGTGTGCTGGGGGGCGTGTTCTCAGATTTCCTGATTAAACGCGGTTTCTCGCTGACCGTGGCACGTAAAATTCCTATCGTGCTGGGCATGTTGTTAGCCACCAGCATCATCTTGTGTAACTACACCGACAACAACGCGCTGGTTGTCACCCTGATGGCGCTGGCCTTCTTCGGCAAAGGCTTTGGTGCGCTGGGCTGGCCGGTGATTGCCGATACCGCCCCGAAAGAAGTCATTGGCCTGTGCGGCGGCATCTTCAACGTGTTCGGAAACGTTGCCTCCATCGTGACGCCGCTGGTGATCGGCTACATGGTAAAAGGGCTGCACTCTTTCAATATGGCATTAATTTTTGTGGGCTGTTCAGCACTGATGGCGATGCTTTGCTATCTGCTGGTGGTCGGCGAGATCAAACGTCTGGAACTTAAGAAACAGTAAATTTTGATGCGGGCACGCCGGATTTTCCGGCTCTGCCCCTGGATGAGGTCAGATATCAGATATGAGTAATCAAATGATTCCAAATCGCTTTCGCCAGGACTTACTGCAAGGAAAAACGCTGATTGGTTGCTGGTCAGCGCTGTGCAGCCCGATCACTACCGAAGTGCTCGGCGTGGCGGGTTTTGACTGGCTGTTGCTCGATGGTGAACACGCGCCGAATGATGTCACCACTTTTGTACCGCAGCTGATGGCGCTGAAAGGCAGCCGCAGCGCGCCGGTGGTGCGTCCGCAATTTAATGATCCGGTGGTGATTAAGCGCCTGCTGGATATCGGTTTCTACAATTTCCTGATCCCGTTTGTGGAAACGCAGCAACAGGCTGAACTGGCGGTGGCATCAACACGTTATCCGCCAGCAGGCATCCGTGGCGTATCGGTTTCGCATCGCAGCAACATGTTCGGCACCGTGCCGGATTACTTCACCAGCATCAACGACAACATCGCGGTGATGGTGCAAATCGAAAGCCAGCAGGGCGTCGATAATCTGGATGCGATTGCCGCCGTAGACGGCATCGACGGGATTTTCGTCGGCCCGAGCGATCTGGCCGCAGGCATGGGGCATCTCGGCAACGCCGGGCACCCTGACGTGCAGGCCGCTATCCGTCACATTTTCGCCCGCGCAAAAGCACACGGCAAACCGAGCGGCATTCTGGCACCGGTTGAAGCAGATGCCCGTCGCTATCTGGAATGGGGCGCGACGTTCGTGGCGGTCGGCAGTGATTTAGGCGTTTTCCGCGCAGGGACTCAGGCGCTGTGTGATCGCTTCACCAAGTGATCCGCTCTCAAACATCAATATAAAGAGGATACCCGAATGAAAATTGGCTTTATTGGTTTAGGCATCATGGGCAAGCCTATGAGCAAAAACCTGCTGAAAGCAGGTTACGAGCTGGTGGTGATGGATCGCAATCAGGATACCGTCGGTGAAATTGTGAAACTCGGCGCGACAGCGGCAGATACCCCAAAAGCGGTGGCGTCGGTTTCTGATGTGATCATCACCATGCTGCCAAACTCGCCGCAGGTAAAAGAGGTGGCGCTGGGCGAAAACGGTCTGATTGAAGGCGCGCGTCCGGGCACTATTTTCATCGACATGAGTTCTATCGCGCCGCTGGCGAGCCGTGAAATCAGTGAAGCGCTGGCCGCTAAGCAAATCGCGATGCTCGATGCGCCGGTTTCCGGTGGCGAACCGAAAGCCATCGACGGCACTATGTCAGTGATGGTCGGCGGTGACAAAGCGGTGTTCGATAAATGCTATGAAATCATGAAATCCATGGCGGGTTCTGTGGTGCATACCGGTGATATCGGTGCAGGCAACGTCACCAAACTGGCGAATCAGGTGATCGTGGCGCTGAATATTGCGGCCATGTCTGAAGCGCTGGTGCTGGCGACCAAAGCGGGCGTGGATCCTGATTTAGTTTTCCAGGCTATTCGTGGCGGACTGGCAGGCAGCACCGTGCTGGAAGCAAAAGCGCCGATGGTGATGGATCGCAACTTCAAGCCGGGATTCCGAATTGATCTGCACATCAAAGATTTAGCTAATGCACTGGACACCTCACACGGCGTTGGTGCGCAACTGCCTCTGACCTCGCTGGTCATGGAAATGATGCAGGCACTGAAAGCGGATGGTCACGGACAATCTGACCATAGCGCCATTGCACGCTATTATGAAACCTTAGCGAAGGTTGAAGTTACCCGTTAGTCTGCGGCGGCAACGTGACCCTGAGTTAATGCTCGTTTCGCGTTGCCCTTCAGGCAGGATGCAAAACTGACAGGACGCTTTTCCACATCGGCGCGTGCAGTTTATGAAGGTAATGACTTTATGAAAATAGTGATCGCACCGGATTCATACAAAGAAAGTTTGTCTGCTTTGGATGTGGCAAAAGCCATCGAAAGTGGTTTTCGTGAGATTTTCCCCGAGGCGGAGTACGTCAAACTGCCGGTTGCCGATGGCGGCGAAGGCACGGTTGAGGCGATGGTGGCCGCCACCGGAGGCCGCGTCGTTAAAGTGAATGTCACCGGGCCGCTGGGAAAACCGATCGAGGCGTTCTTCGGGTTATCAGGTGATGAGAAAATCGCTTTCATCGAAATGGCGGCGGCCAGCGGGCTGGAAAGCGTTCCGCCTGCGCAACGTAATCCGCTGAAAACCACCTCTTACGGCACCGGCGAACTGATCCATTCCGCGCTGAACCATGGCGTGAAGCACTGCATCATCGGCATTGGCGGCAGTGCGACCAATGACGGCGGCGCGGGGATGATGCAGGCGCTAGGCGCGAAGCTGCTGACCAGAGAGGGCAAGCCGATTGGTCAGGGTGGCGGTGAGCTGGAAAAACTGCATCACATTGATATCAGCGGTCTGGATCCGCGGATCAAAAAATGTCGCTTTGAGGTGGCGTGTGACGTGACCAATCCGCTGACCGGAAAAGACGGGGCGTCTGCTATTTTCGGTCCGCAAAAAGGCGCGACACCGGAGATGATCGAACAGCTCGACGGCTATCTGCATCATTATGCGCAAGTGATCAAAAAGGATCTGGGCATTGATGTTGAGCACGTTCCCGGTGCTGGCGCCGCGGGCGGTATGGGCGCGGCACTTTACGGATTCTGCCATGCGGAATTACGTCAGGGGATTGAGATAGTCACCGATGCGCTGGGGCTGGATGAGCTGGTGAAAGACGCCACGCTGGTGATCACCGGAGAAGGGCGTATCGACAGCCAGAGCATCAACGGTAAAGTGCCGATTGGGGTGGCGCGGGTCGCCAAGCGTTATAACAAACCGGTGATTGGAATTGCGGGCAGCCTGACAAAAGATGTGGATGTGGTTTATGACCACGGGCTGGACGCCGTTTTCAGTGTGCTTTACAGCATTTGTACACTCGATGACGCCCTGAAAAATGCCGCGGACAACCTGCGTAAATCCGCACGAAATATTGCCGCGACCATTAAATTATCGCAAAAACTTTAACCCACAGCAGTCAGGATAAAAAACCGGTGTTCAGGCCCAGCCTGCGCCGGTTTTTGTATTTTATTTGTGGCGGTTTTACGTTAGGTTTTAAAGACATTCGCCAATGAGAAAACACGTATGTCAGAGATTGATTTTTCACAGCAGCCGGTAAACACCCTGACCAAAGGGCTGGGGCCGCTGAGCGCCGGTGCGCGTAAGGGCGATATCCGCGGGCAAGGCTGGAATATTCTGCGTGAAGACGTCAGCCTGCCGGTGGCGGTGCTGCTCGAAGAGAGAGTCGAACATAATCTTTCCTGGATGCGCGAATTCATCCAGCGTTATCAGCTGAAACTGGCACCGCACGGCAAAACTACCATGAGCCCTGAGCTGTATCAGATGCAGCTGGAGTTTGGTGCGTGGGGTATTACGCTGGCGACTGCGCCGCAGGTTAATGCGGCATTCGCGCATGGCGTGCGCAAAGTGATTATGGCCAATCAGCTGATCGGCAAAGGCAATATGGCGATGATCGCCGGGCTGATGCGTGAAGACCCGTCTTTCGATTTCACCTGCATTGTGGATTCAGCGGACAACGCCGACGCGCTCGGGCATTACTTTGCCAGTCAGCAGCTGACACTGCGCGTGATGTTTGAATACGGCATTGCGGGCGGCCGGACGGGCATCCGTACCGATGAACAGGAAGCTGACGTGCTGGCGGCGGTGAAACGCTGGCCGCAGTCGCTGGCGTTGGTCGGTGTCGAGCTTTACGAAGGTGTCAGTAATGACGAGGCGGTGATCCGCGGTTTTCTGCGCCACGTTATGACCCGCACGCAAGTGCTGGCACAGGCCGGAGAATTTGCCGAACCGCAGGTGATTTTAACCGGTGCCGGTTCCGCCTGGTTCGATGTGGTGGCAGAAGAACTGACCCGCGAAGACACGCATCTTGATGCTGAAAAACGCTATACCCTCGATATCATCCTGCGTTCCGGTTGCTACGTGACACACGACGTCGGCGCGTATCAGGCGGCGCTTGAGCGTATGCAAACCAGCAATCCGGTGGCGCGCGAGATGAACAGCAGTTTACAGCCCGCGTTGCAGGTCTGGGCGGCGGTGCAATCTTTGCCGGAGCCGGGCAGGGCGATTATCGCTTTCGGTAAGCGTGATGCCGGTTATGACGCCGGATACCCGAAAGCTGCCGGGCATTTCCGTCCGCGCAGCGCCACGCAGGCGGGATACACCACGGTGGTGCCTGCGCCGGAAGACTGGAAAGTGTTCGCGATGATGGATCAGCACGCATTTATGTCGATACCGGAAAACGCTGACCTGAAAGTCGGTGACATGCTGGTCTTTGATATCAGCCACCCTTGCCTGACGTTCGACAAATGGCGGCAGCTGCTGCTGGTCAATGAGCAGTGGGATGTGACCGGTGCGGTGACGACCTGGTTCTGACGAGACGAAAACGCCCGGACGATGCCGGGCGTTACTCTCTTACCGGATTATTTTCTACTTAGGTAAATAGGCCAGCGCAGCGCGCTTCACGTTGTCTATTTCATCAAGCAGTTCAAACCATTCAGGTTCGAGTGTTTCCACGCTGACGCCCTGTCGCAACTGTTGTTCAATGTAGAAACACAGCTGTTTCAGACGCGGTACGCCGCTGTAACTGCAACTGCCGTGCAGTTTGTGAATAAGCGCCAAAATGTCGTCGTCCGGTTCGCCCCGCGTTACCGCCTCCACGCGTTCAGCCACCTGTGGCAGGAATTCCACCAGCATTTGCAGTAAATCCTGCGCCAGCGCCACTTTATTGGCCGACTGACTCAGCGCCAGTTGCCAGTCGAGCGTGCTGATCGGCGCGAGGGATTCTCCGGACTGCAACGGAGAGTCCAGCTGCGCCTGATGAGTCTGATGCCGTGACAGCACGTTTTTCAGCATACTTTCATCAATCGGTTTAGACAGATAATCGTCCATGCCCAGTTTCAGCAATTGCTCGCGTTCGCCACTCAGCGAGTGCGCCGTGACCGCCACGACCGGCGTTTTGGCATGGCGCGCCATCTGATGAATGATTTCACTGGCGCGGATACCGTCGATATCCGGCATCTGAATATCCATCAGGATGATGTCGAGATCCGTGTGACGCGCGACTTCAATCGCTTCTTCACCGCTGTGACACAGCACGGTGGTTTCCACTAATTCTTCCAGCAGCGCGCCAATCAGTTTGAGGTTGGCCGGATTGTCATCCACCGCCATTGCGGTCAGCGGCAGACGCGACGTTTTGTTCTCATCATTGTTAATCACCCGCACCGACGCCTGCTGTTCTTTGAGCAATAACGGCAGTAAACGGATGCTCGACATCGGTTTAATCAGACAAGCCTCGACGCCGCGCCGTTTCAGCTCTTCGGCATCCACCTGGAACTGGCTTGGCAGTGCCAGCAACAGATGCTGTGTCATGCTGAACACTCTTTGCAGTTTGCCGTCGTAATCGGACAGCGTCACATCGGGGTTCACCGGAATACTGCACAGCATAATGTCGTAATGGGTTTCCGGAAGCGCTGCAATTGTCGTGCGGTGCGTGACATCCAGCGGCGTGGCTTGCAGGATTTCCATCGTGGCTTTTGCTGCCGCCGGATTGGCTTCGACATACGCCAGACGTTTACCTTCAAGATGACTCATGGAAACCGGCGTGATGTGGCGGTTTTCATTCAGCTCAAGGGTGACGTGGAACCAGAACGTCGAGCCGCGGTTGATCTGGCTGTAGAAACTGATATCGCCGCCCATTTCTTTAACCAGACGCTGGGTGATGACCAGCCCTAATCCGGTGCCGCCGTGACGGCGTGAAATGCTGGCGTCTGCCTGACGGAAAGCCTGGAACAACTGCGACTGCTGACGCTCGGAAATCCCGATGCCGGTGTCGTGAATTTGCACTTCCAGTTCAACCTGCAAATTGTTCTGAGAACGCAGTTCCACGTTGATATCAATATTGCCGGTTTCGGTGAACTTAATCGCATTTCCAAGCAAATTAGTGACGACTTGCTGCATGCGCATCGGATCGCCCAGCACGTTTTCCGGCACATTGTTGTGGACGTTGAGCGTCAGTTCCAGCCCTTTATCGTGGGCGGTATGCGCCAGCAAAATCACCACTTCATCGAGCATTTCACGCAGCGAGAAGGGAATATGCTCCAGCACCAGTTTGCCGGCTTCCAGTTTTGAGAAATCCAGCACGTCATTAATGATGGTCAGCAGATGGTTAGCGGAACGTTCAATGGTTTGCAGGTAATCCGCCTGCGTTGGCGACAGCGGGGTTTTCAGCGTCTGACGGGTAAAACCAATCACGCCGTTGAGCGGCGTACGCAGCTCGTGGGACATATTGGCCAGGAATTCGGATTTGATACGCGCCGCTTCCTGCGCACGCTTTTTCGCCAGATCCAGCTCGACGTTCTGGATTTCCATCTGCTCGAGGGTTTCGCGCAGATCTGACGTCGCCTGATCGATGTTCTGCTGCACTTCTTCGTGATACGCCGTCAGCGACATTGCCATCGAGTTAATGCCGTTTTTCAGCATGCTCAGTTCGCCCGGCATGTTGCCTTCCACGCGGCTGTCGAGCTGCCCGCGGCGGATACGGTCAACGGTATTCACCATATTGCGGATAGGACCGGTGACATCGCGCATCAGGCGATAGGCGAACAGGGTGGCGATCCCCAGACATAACAACAGCAACATAGTGGAAACAAACGCTTCCTGATATTGCGCCAGTTTGACCGAGCGTAAATCCAGCTCAATGGCGATGTAACCTAACTGATGATTCGGTGATGCGCTGAAAGAATCATCGTCGGCTTCCGTGTGGTTTTCAGCCTGAATGGGCGTGCGTAAAATAAGCACATCACCGGAGCGTTCCTTGGTGAGTTCGCGGGGAATATCCTCAACGCGTTTGACCTGCAACGGACTGCCGTCGTGCTGCGTTGTGGAACTGGCAAACAATTTATTGTCGCCATCATACACGGTGATGCTGCGCACAATATCCGAATGATTGCGGTGCAGGCGGCTGATCAGGCGCTGAACCGGTTGGCGTTCCCGGAACGTCATGCCATATTCGCTCGCGACCGCCAGAGGCTCGATAATACTGGCTCCGGCTTGCGTCAGCTGATTCTGCAATTCGTTGTAGCGATGGACCACAAAGAAGGTGCTGAGCAGCAAACCGATCATTAATGTCGGTGCCAGAATCAGGATCATCATCCTTGCGCGAAGGCTATATTTGGTCATGGGGTTCCAATGTGGGAGAATTAGCTCCAGCTAAGCTTAATAAACCAGCGTGTAATCGACAATAATGGCTCAATTCTACTCTCCGAACCGCCGCGTGACGACCCGGCAAACGATAACTGTGACCGCGACCGACCTTGATGCTTTCGGGCAGGGTGTGGCGCGCCACAACGGCAAAGCCTTGTTTGTCAGTGGTTTACTGCCCGGTGAACAGGCAGAAGTCACTTTAACAGAAGATAAAAGTAAGTACGCCAAAGGGCGGCTGAAACGTTTGCTGACCACCAGCGCCGATCGTGTGAAACCGGTTTGTCCGCACTATTCGGTCTGCGGCGGTTGTCAGCAACAACATGCCAGTGAGGCGCTGCAACAGAGCAGCAAATCGGCATCACTGTTGCGCCTGATTTCGCGGGAAACCGGCGTTCAGGCGGATCCTCAGCCGGTGATTGCCGGTCCGCAATACGGTTACCGCCGTCGCGCGCGTCTGGGATTACAAATCGCCGGCGTTAAACCGGGGCGTAAAGCGGGAACGGCGAACGGTCCGCTGGTGATGGGTTTCCGTCAGGAAGGCTCAAACGAACTGGTGGCCATCACCAAATGTCCTGTTCTGCGGCCTGAACTGGAGCAACTGCTGGTGCCGGTGCAGGAATGTCTGTCGTCGTTGTCGGCGGCAAAACGTCTCGGGCATCTGGAACTGGTGCTGGCGGATAACGGTCCGTTGCTGGTACTGCGCCATCTTGATCCGCTCAGTGAAGCCGATCGCGCACGCCTGACCACCTTTGCCGCACAACATCAGCTGACGATTTTCCTGGCGCCTGACAGCGATACGCTGGAACGTTTATGCGGTGAAACACCTTATTATCAGATTGACGGTCTGAATCTGAAATTTGGTCCGCGCGATTTTATTCAGGTGAATGACGCGGTTAACCAGCAAATGGTGGCACAGGCCTTGCAATGGCTGGAACTGACGCCGGAAGATCGCGTGCTGGATTTGTTCTGCGGGATGGGGAATTTCACTCTTCCGCTGGCAAAAAGAGCTAAGCAGGTTGTCGGCGTCGAAGGTGTTGCTACACTGGTGGCGAATGGGCAAGATAATGCCCGAAATAATGGCTTGGAAAATGCCTCTTTCTTCCACGAGAATCTGGAAGATGATGTCAGTAAACAACCCTGGGCGGCGCAAGGCTTCAATAAAATCTTGCTGGATCCGGCCCGGGGCGGCGCTGCTGGCGTGATGGCGCATATCGTTAAGCTGGCCCCGGCGCGTGTGGTGTATGTGTCATGCAACCCCACAACATTGGCGCGGGACAGTAAAATTTTGTTGGAGGCGGGCTATCGATTGGCTCAGGTACGTATGCTGGATATGTTTCCGCACACCGGGCACCTTGAATCGATGGCTCTGTTTATCAACCCGTCTGACACAGGCGTTGTGTCAGAAACGTAGGGAGAGGGTATGGTTGCGGTAAGAAGTGCACATCTGAACACAGCTGGCGAGTTCGCACTCGACGACTGGATCAACAGTTTAGGACTGTCCAGCCAGCAATCATGTGAGCGTTTAGCCGAAACCTGGCGCTACTGCGAGCAACAAACGCAGGGCCATCCTGACGCCTCGCTGCTGCTGTGGCGCGGCCTCGAGATGGTTGAAATCCTCTCGACCCTCAGCATGGATAACGACAGTATGCGCGCGGCGCTGCTGTTCCCGCTGGTTGATGACGGCATCATCGATGAAGATACCCTGACCCAACAGTTCGGCAAAGGCATCACCGATCTGGTGCACGGCGTGCGCGATATGGACGCCATCCGCCAGCTGAAAGCCACGCAAAATGACTCCATGGCCTCCGAGCAGGTGGACAACGTCCGCCGAATGCTGCTGGCGATGGTGGAAGATTTCCGCTGCGTGGTGCTGAAACTTGCCGAACGTATCGCACACCTGCGCGAAGTAAAAGATGCGCCGGAAGAAGAACGCGTTCTGGCGGCGAAAGAATGTACCAATATCTACGCGCCGCTGGCCAACCGTCTGGGTATCGGTCAGCTGAAATGGGAGCTGGAAGATTTCTGCTTCCGTTATCTGCATCCTGACGAATACAAACGCATCGCCAAACTGCTGCACGAACGTCGTATCGACCGTGAGCAGTACATCGACGATTTTGTCTCGACGGTTAAAAATGCGATGGCGGAAGAGGGCATCAAAGTTGATGTCTATGGCCGCCCGAAACATATCTACAGCATCTGGCGCAAGATGCAGAAAAAATCCCTGTCCTTCGACGAACTCTTCGACGTGCGCGCTGTGCGTATCGTGGTGGAACGTTTGCAGGATTGCTACGCCGCCTTAGGGATTGTGCACACCCATTTCCGCCATCTGCCGGATGAGTTTGACGATTACGTCGCCAACCCGAAACCAAACGGTTATCAGTCGATTCACACCGTGGTGTTAGGGCCGCGCGGTAAAACGCTGGAAGTGCAGATCCGTACCCGCCAGATGCATGAAGATGCCGAACTGGGCGTCGCCGCGCACTGGAAATACAAAGAAGGTACTGCCGTGGCCGGTGGCCGCAGCGGTGGTTACGAAGGTCGCATTGCGTGGCTGCGTAAACTTATCGCGTGGCAGGAAGAAATGGCCGATTCGGGCGAAATGCTCGACGAAGTGCGCAGCCAGGTCTTTGACGATCGCGTGTACGTGTTTACGCCAAAAGGCGACGTTATCGATCTGCCGATGGGCTCCACGCCGCTCGACTTCGCGTACCACATCCACAGCGATGTCGGTCACCGGTGTATCGGGGCGAAAATTGGCGGGCGTATCGTGCCGTTTACCTACCAGTTGCAGATGGGCGATCAGATTGAAATCATCACCCAGAAGCACGCGAACCCAAGCCGTGACTGGCTGAACCCGAGTCTTGGTTACGTCACGACCAGCCGCGGGCGTTCGAAAATTCAAAACTGGTTCCGTAAACAGGATCGCGATAAGAACATTATTGCCGGTAAACAAATCCTCGATGACGAGCTGGACAGACTGGATATCAGCATCAAAGATGCCGAGAAACTGCTGCTGCCACGCTACAACGTCAACTCGCTGGATGAAGTGCTGGCGGCCATCGGTAACGGCGATATCCGCATCAATCAGATGGTCAACTTCCTGCAATCTCAGTTGAAAAAGCCGAGTGCGGAAGAACTGGATAAAGAAGCGCTGCGCCAGCTGACGCAGAAAACCACGCCGCCACCGACCCGTACCAAAGACAATGGTCGCGTCGTCGTCGAAGGCGTCGGTAATCTGATGCACCACATTGCGCGTTGCTGCCAGCCGATTCCGGGCGATGAGATCGTCGGTTACATCACTCAGGGTCGCGGGATTTCAATCCATCGTGCCGACTGTGATCAGCTGGAAGATTTACGCTCGAATGCGCCGGAACGCGTGGTAGACGCCGTGTGGGGCGAAAGCTACTCCAGCGGTTATTCGCTGGTAGTGCGCGTGGTGGCCAACGACCGCAGCGGCCTGCTACGTGATATCACCACCATTCTGGCTAACGAAAAAGTGAACGTGCTTGGCGTTGCCAGCCGCAGCGATACACGTCAGCAACTGGCGACAATCGATATGGATATCGAAATCTACAACCCGCAGGTTCTGGGACGCGTGATCGCCAAACTGAACCAGTTGCCGGATGTGATTGAAGCCAAGCGACTTCACGGCAGTTGATCAAACGCTTATAAGGCCCGCCAGTCGGGCCTTTTCTTTTATGTTGTTGACTCCTCTATTTTAAAACGGACAGATCCCATGACCGATTCTTCTTTGCAACGCCTGCTCACCATTATGAAAACCCTGCGTGATCCGCAAGCCGGTTGCCCGTGGGATAAAGAGCAAACTTTTGACACCATTGCCCCGTACACGCTGGAAGAAACCTACGAAGTGCTGGACGCCATCGCCCGCAAAGATTACGACGATGTGCGCGACGAACTGGGTGATCTGCTGTTTCAGGTGGTGTTTTACGCGCAGATGGGCAGCGAGCAGGGTCTGTTTGAGTTTGACGACATCTGCAATGCCATTTCAGACAAATTAGAGCGCCGCCATCCGCAAATTTTTGGCACTGAAGCGGCGTGGTCGAAAGACGCCAGCAGCAAAGATGTGCTGGTGAAATGGGAAGCGCGTAAGGCGCAGGAACGGGCGGAGAAATCCCTGCATTCGGCGCTGGATGACATTCCTTCCGCACTGCCTGCGCTGATGAAAGCGCACAAAATTCAGAAACGCTGTTCGAATGTTGGTTTCGACTGGACCACGCTCGGGCCGGTGCTCGACAAAGTGTATGAAGAAATCGACGAAGTGATGTTTGAAGCGCGTCAGGCAGTTATCGACGAAGAAAAGCTCGGTGAGGAAATCGGTGATCTGCTGTTCGCGACGGTGAATCTTTCCCGTCATTTGGGCCATAAAGCCGAAGATGCGCTGCAGGCCGCCAACCGCAAGTTTGAGCGTCGTTTCCGGCATGTTGAAGAGATTATCCGCGGGAAAGGCTTAAACATGGAAGAAGCTACACTTGAGCAGATGGAAGACGCCTGGCAGCAGGTGAAAAAATCGGAAGCCTGAGTTAGCTCTCCGACTTTGATCGGAAACAAGATCTGGATCTGCTGAAACGGTTAAGCTCAGTGTCATTCAGTGCTTAACCGGCTGATCTGAGAGCAGTAAAGTTCAACAAATTGATATCTAAGATGTTTTAGTGGTTCATGCGAGCAACTCAGCACTTTTCTGAAGTTAACTGATTGTTTTTGAAAGAATGAAAGAAAAGGGCTGGCAGGGTTAACCCTTCTGAACTGACGCTAAGGAAAACGATGATGGACAGCAAAACGTTTATTTGTGGCGCACACAAGGTTCCGGTATACTGTTTTCCCGTCTTGGTTACTCCATCATCTTTAAACCTAACCTCTCAGGTTCAGCATGACAACTAATTATATTTTTGTGACCGGCGGGGTCGTATCCTCTCTGGGTAAAGGCATTGCCGCAGCCTCCCTGGCGGCTATTCTCGAAGCCCGTGGCCTCAACGTGACCATCATGAAACTGGACCCGTATATCAACGTGGATCCGGGTACGATGAGCCCAACTCAACACGGCGAAGTCTTCGTTACCGAAGATGGCGCTGAAACCGATCTCGATCTGGGTCACTACGAGCGTTTCATCCGCACCAAGATGACCCGCCGCAACAACTTCACCACGGGCCGTATTTATTCCGACGTGCTGCGCAAAGAGCGCCGTGGCGATTATCTCGGTGCAACCATTCAGGTTATCCCGCACATCACCAACAACATCAAAGAACGCATCATTGAAGGCGGCGAAGGCCACGATGTCGTGCTGGTTGAAATTGGCGGTACTGTCGGTGATATCGAATCCCTGCCGTTCCTGGAAGCAATTCGTCAGATGGCAGTGGAAGTGGGCCGCGAGCACACGCTGTACATGCACCTGACGCTGGTGCCTTACATGGCTGCTGCCGGTGAAGTGAAAACCAAACCGACCCAGCACTCTGTAAAAGAACTACTGTCTATCGGTATCCAGCCAGACGTGCTGATTTGCCGTTCAGACCGCGCAGTGCCTGCCAACGAACGTGCGAAAATCGCACTGTTCTGTAACGTGCCGGAAAAAGCAGTTATTTCTCTTAAAGATGTTGATTCTATTTATAAAATCCCGGCCCTATTGAAATCTCAGGGTCTCGACGACTATATTTGTAAACGTTTCAGCATCAACGCGCCGGAAGCTAACTTGTCCGAATGGGAACAGGTTGTTTACGAAGAAGCCAATCCGGGCGGCGAAGTCACCATCGGTATGGTCGGTAAGTACATTGAGCTGCCAGATGCCTATAAATCTGTGATTGAAGCGCTCAAACACGGCGGCCTGAAAAATCGTCTGACCGTGAACATTAAACTTATCGACTCTCAGGATGTCGAAACCCGTGGTGTCGAAGTGCTGAAAGGCTTGGACGCAATCCTTATCCCGGGCGGCTTCGGCTACCGTGGTGTAGAAGGGAAAGTAGCGACGGCGCGCTATGCACGTGAAAACAACATCCCTTATCTGGGCATTTGTCTGGGTATGCAGGTTGCACTGATTGAGTTCGCCCGTAACGTTGCGGGTATGGAGAACGCCAACTCCACCGAATTTGTGCCAGACTGTAAGTTCCCGGTGGTTGCACTTATCACCGAATGGCGTGATGAAGAAGGTAACGTCGAAGTACGTTCCGAAGACAGTGATTTAGGCGGTACCATGCGTGTAGGCGGGCAGCAATGCCACCTGAACGACGGTAGCCTGGTTCGTGAGATGTACGGCGAGCCGACAATAGTTGAACGCCATCGTCACCGTTACGAAGTGAACAATATGCTGCTCAAACAAATCGAAGCCGCAGGTTTACGCGTAGCCGGTCGCTCTGGCGATAAGCAACTGGTGGAAATCATCGAGCTGCCTAACCATCCGTGGTTTGTGGCTTGCCAGTTCCATCCAGAATTTACGTCAACGCCGCGTGATGGTCATCCGTTGTTTGCAGGCTTTGTGAAGGCTGCCGGTGAGTATCAGAAGCGTCAGGTAAAATAAAATACCGGGGAAGAGATGCGCCATTGGCGCATCTCTTGTCTGAAGCTTTAGTTAACTTGTACTGAGGAAATCTTAATGTCTAAAATCGTTAAAGTTATCGGCCGTGAAATCATCGACTCCCGTGGTAACCCGACCGTAGAAGCTGAAGTTCATCTGGAAGGTGGTTTTGTTGGTCTGGCTGCTGCGCCATCTGGTGCTTCTACCGGTTCCCGCGAAGCGCTGGAACTGCGTGACGGTGACAAATCCCGTTTCCTGGGCAAAGGCGTACTGAAAGCCGTTGCTGCGGTTAACGGTCCTATTGCTCAGGCTGTAACCGGTAAAGACGCGAAAGACCAGGCTAACATCGATAAAATCATGATCGACCTGGACGGTACTGAAAACAAATCTAACTTCGGTGCTAACGCGATTCTGGCTGTTTCCCTGGCTGCTGCTAAAGCGGCTGCTGCTTCTAAAGGTCTGCCACTGTACGCTCACATCGCAGAACTGAACGGCACCCCAGGCAAATACTCTATGCCACTGCCTATGATGAACATCATCAACGGCGGCGAACACGCTGATAACAACGTTGATATTCAAGAGTTCATGATCCAGCCTGTTGGCGCTAAAACGCTGAAAGAAGCCATCCGTATGGGTTCTGAAGTGTTCCATACCCTGGCTAAAGTTCTGAAATCTAAAGGCATGGGTACTGCTGTTGGTGACGAAGGTGGCTACGCGCCAAACCTGGGTTCTAACGCAGAAGCTCTGGCTGTTATCGCTGAAGCGGTTAAAGCTGCTGGCTATGAACTGGGTAAAGACATCACTCTGGCGATGGACTGTGCGGCATCTGAGTTCTACAAAGATGGCAAATACGTTCTGGCTGGCGAAGGCAACAAAGCGTTCACTTCTGAAGAGTTCACTCACTTCCTGGAAGACCTGACTAAACAGTACCCAATCGTGTCTATCGAAGACGGTCTGGACGAGTCTGACTGGACTGGCTTTGCTTACCAGACTAAAGTTCTGGGCGACAAAATCCAGCTGGTAGGTGACGATCTGTTCGTTACTAACACCAAAATCCTGAAAGAAGGTATCGACAAAGGCATCGTTAACTCCATCCTGATCAAATTCAACCAGATCGGTTCTCTGACCGAAACTCTGGCTGCGATCAAAATGGCGAAAGACGCTGGCTACACTGCCGTTATCTCTCACCGTTCAGGCGAAACTGAAGATGCGACTATCGCTGACCTGGCTGTAGGTACTGCTGCTGGCCAGATCAAAACCGGTTCAATGAGCCGTTCTGATCGTGTTGCTAAATACAACCAGCTGATCCGTATCGAAGAAGCGCTGGCGGCTGCGGGTACTCCTGCTCCGTTCAACGGTCTGAAAGAAGTTAAAGGTCAGTAATTACTGCCCCGTAACGCTTTCTTAAAAAACCCGCTCCGGCGGGTTTTTTTATGTCCGCAATTCAGAGAACGATGCGGATATCATCGGCTTACAGCAATAAAGAAAGCGTGGCGCTCGCACTGTGTTCGCTGGCCTGCAGATAATCCGGGGAGTGCGTTAACAGCTGATTGATCAGTAATTCCACCAGTAACATCCCGCCAACTTTTGACGTCAGTAATCCCGCCGTCAGCGGACCTTCGGGTTTGGCAGCCACCAGTAAAATATCGGCCAGCGAGGAAAGCGGACTGCGCAGCGTATTACTGATGCCGATAACGGTGGTGCCCTGACGCTTCGCCAGTGCGGCAGCGTGCAATACATCTTTCGTTGAACCTGAGCTGGAAATCACCACCACAATATCCCGGTCGTCCAGACTCACGGCATTCATCGCCGCGCGGTGCATATCGGCGAAACACTGCGACGTTTTACCCAGACGCAGCAATTTATAGCCCAGATAGTCCGCGACGATCGCGCTGGCCGCGACACCATACACCTGAACGGAGCGCGCGTTATGGATGTGCGATGCCGCGTCCGCCAGCACCTGACGGTCGAGCAGTTTTCCGGTATCACGCAGCGCGGTGATGCTGTCTTCAATCAGCGTCTGAACGTCGTCATTTCCTTGTGCCGCTGGTGACGACGGATTTTGCCGCGTCTCCAGCGCCAGGCCCATCTTAAATTCGGTAAACCCTTTGCAACCCAGCTGGCGACAAAGCCGCGTGACACTGGCTTCACTGGTATCACTCTCACGCGCCAGCTCAGTGATGGTCAGGTAAAGCACGCGCTGTGGCTGCTCGAGTACATAGCTGCCCAGTTTATGCAGAGTCGGACTGTAATTCTCCAGCCCCTGACGCATTCGCAGTAACAGCGTGCCTGTTTCCTTGGTCTGACTCACTCGGCTCTCCTCAGAATAATTGACCTGACTAGTTTGGCTGATGTGACGCAGTTAACGCCAGAAGAATTCCGTATGGATAACGCCGTGCATTTGATGGTAATTATTATTTTAATTATATAGTGTGGTGAAAATAATTATCACAACAACACAACGCGGAGTCATCTCATGTCGATTTTTAATGGTTCAGGGGGCGGGGCATGGTTCGAAAGAGCCCAGAAGTTTGGCAAATCATTCATGTTGCCCATCGCTATTTTGCCTGCAGCCGGATTGCTGCTGGGAATTGGCGGGGCGCTTTCTAACCCTAATACGCTGGCGGCGTATCCGTTTTTAAATATCCCGGTCTTGCAGGCAATATTCACCGTCATGGCCAGTGCAGGTTCGATCGTCTTTGCCAATCTGGCGGTGCTGTTTGCCGTTGGCGTCGCCGTCGGACTGGCGCGCAGTGATAAAGGTACTGCGGGCTTGTCCGCGTTGCTCGGCTATCTGGTGATGAACGCCACCATCAACGCCATCCTGATCCTCAAAGGGCAGCTTGCCACGACTAATCTCAGTGCCGCAGGACAGGGAATGGCGTTGGGCATCCAGACGCTGGAAACCGGCGTGTTCGGCGGCGTGGTGACTGGGCTCGTGACGTGGTGGCTGCATCAGCGCTATAACAAAATCGAATTACCGCAGTTTCTCGGCTTTTTTGGCGGTTCCCGTTTTGTGCCGATCATCAGCTCCGTTGCGGCTATTGTCGTCGGAGCGGTAATGTTCTTCATCTGGCCACACTTCCAGAAAGTGATTTTTGGCATGGGCGGGCTGGTGGATGCGACGGGATACCTCGGCACCTTCATTTACGGTTTTGTGCTGCGTATGCTCGGCCCGTTCGGCCTGCATCATATTTTTTATCTGCCTTTCTGGACCACCGCACTCGGTGGCACCGACGTGGTCAACGGACATCTGGTGGAAGGCACGCAGCGGATCTTCTTTGCCCAGCTGGCAGATCCCAATACGCAGCAGTTTTATATCGGCACTTCACGGTTTATGTCCGGGCGCTTCATTACCATGATGTTTGGTCTGGTGGGCGCGTGTCTGGCGATGTACCACACGGCGCGGCCTGAGAATAAAAAGCGCGTCGCCGGGCTGTTGCTGTCGGCGGCACTGACTTCCTTCCTGACCGGGATCACCGAACCCATCGAGTTCTCGTTCCTGTTTGTCGCGCCGATGCTGTATGTCCTGCATGCGGTGTTCGACGGTCTGGCGTTCATGATTGCCCACATTTTGCAGATCACCATCGGACAGACTTTCTCCGGCGGCTTTATCGATTTCATCCTGTTCGGGGTTTTACAGGGCGAAAGCAAAACGCACTGGATGTACGTCCCGCTGGTCGGTGTGCCGTGGTTTGCCCTTTATTACTTCTCTTTCCGTTATCTCATCAGGCGCTTCAACTTCAAAACGCCGGGACGTGATGAGGCTGACGTTCAGCAGGATAGCGTGGTGACCGATCGCGGCGGACTCATTATCGACGCACTGGGCGGGGCGGCCAATATCGCGGAGCTGGATTGCTGTGCAACGCGTTTGCGTATCAGCGTCCATCAGGCCGCCGGAGTCGATGAAAACAAGCTGAAATCGAGCGGGGCGCGTGCCGTGCTGATACGCGGAAACGGCATTCAGGTCATTTACGGACCGCACGTGACGATTATTAAAAATGAAATTGAGGAGATGTTGGGAGTATGAACCAGTCAATGTTAACGACCGTCAGGGGACAGTTGATCGTGTCCTGTCAGGCGCTGGATGACGAACCGCTGCACAGCGATTTTATTATGAGCCGCATGGCGCTTGCTGCTTTGCAGGGCGGCGCCGCGGGGATCCGCGCAAACAGTGTTGCTGATGTGAAAGCCATTCGCGCTACCGTTCCGCTGCCGGTTATCGGCATCATCAAGCGGGATTATCCGGCAAGCGATGTTTATATCACCGCGACCCTGAAGGAAGTGCGCGAGCTGATGGCCGTCGCGCCAGAGATGATCGCGATGGATGCCACGTTCCATCAGCGGTCCGGGGGAATTGCAACTTGCGGCGCTGGTGCAACACATTCGTAAAGAGTTTCCGTCCCTGTTGCTGATGGCGGATATCGCGACCTTAGAAGAAGCACAAAACGCACAGGCTTTAGGCTTTGATTGTATCGGTACAACATTGCACGGCTATACTCAGGAAACGCAGGGCAGCAAACTCTGGCATGACGATTTCGCCTTCCTGCGACAGGTGCTGGCGCAGTGCACGACGCCTGTCATTGCCGAGGGAAACGTGGATACACCAGAAATGGCGGCGCGATGTTTAGCGCTCGGGGCGCATGCTGTTGTGGTCGGCGGGGCAATTACCCGCCCGCAGCAGATCACGCAACGCTTTACTGACGCCATCCGCTCTTTGCGCTCATAAACATTTTTGCACATACTCCCGTTGCGGCCTGTATTTGGCGCAGCGGCTGTTGTCTGCGATAATGCGCGCTGATTTTTTTAGAGATGACTGAGAAACTGATGCAGTACCCGATTAATGAGATGTTCGAAACCCTGCAAGGGGAAGGCTATTTTACCGGCGTGCCGGCGATTTTCGTTCGCCTGCAAGGCTGTCCTGTGGGTTGCAGCTGGTGCGATACCAAACACACCTGGGATAAAATTGCCGATCGGGAAGTCGATATGCAGCGCATTCTGGTCAAAACCGAAGAGAGTGACGCCTGGGGCAATGCCACGTCCGAACAACTGCTCGAGGTGATCGCGCAGCAAGGCTACACCGCGCGTCACGTGGTGATCACCGGCGGCGAGCCGTGCATTTACGATCTGACTGAACTGACGTCATTGCTGGAAAAGAACGGATTCAGCTGCCAGATTGAAACCAGCGGCACGCATGAAGTCCGTTGCTCGGTGAATACCTGGGTGACCGTTTCCCCGAAAGTGAATATGCGTGGCGGGTACGACATTCTGCCGCAGGCATTGAAACGTGCTGATGAAGTGAAACATCCGGTGGCGCGTCAGCGTGATATCGACGCTCTGGATGCCCTGCTGGAAACGCTGACTGACAGCAAAGCGCGGATTATTGCCCTGCAGCCAATCAGTCAAAAAGAAGAAGCCACCAGACTGTGCATTGCGACCTGCATTGCAAGAAACTGGCGGCTTTCAATGCAGACACATAAGTATCTGAACATAGCATAAGAGATATGCTGAATTAACCTTTATATACGCAACCCGCTGTGCAGGTTTCTTTGACGCGCACGGCGCTGAGCAGTGGCAGCTTAGGTTTCATCTCGCTCCAGATCCACGCGGCCAGCACTTCGCTGGTCGGGTTTTCTAAGCCCGGAATGTCGTTCAGATTATAGTGATCGAGACGATCCAGAGTCGGATTAAACGCGGCTTTCAGATCGGCGAAATCCATCACCCAGCCGGTATGCGGATCCACTTCACCGGTGATTTCTAAACGAACGGTGAAAGAGTGGCCATGCAACCGTCCGCATTTATGCCCGGCAGGCACATGCGGTAAATGGTGGGCGGCTTCGAACTGAAAATCTTTAAATAATGTGGTGGTCATGAGGCAGTCTCGTTGCTCGAAAAAACGCGGCATAGTACCGGAATACCGGCTTACGTGCCATGACTTCACTGCGCTTTTCTTCACCAAATCCTGACTTTTACTCTCTTTACTCCGCCCGCATTGCTGACATACAGTGAGCCGGTAGAAACTAACCTGTTGAGATAGTGAATGATTACTGTGCTTCGTTGCGCTGTTCTGGCGCTGTTGTTCTCTGCCAGCGTGCAGGCTGAAACTACGGCACCCGCTCAGGATGCTGCGCCGGCTGCGGCCAAACCGGCGCCGGCTGCGGCGAAAGCCTCGGTCGCCAAAGCGCCGGCAGGCAAAACCCCTCTGGTTTTCCCGCAGGGGTCGGGCGTGATGCATATTCCTCTGGCGGGCGGTAAAAAGCCGCTGGAAGTTTTCACCTATCAGCCGGTCGGTGCCGATGAAACGACGCCGGTGGTGATGGTGATGACGGGCGTGGATCGTAACGCTGCCACTTACCGGAATGACTGGATGACCGTTGCCGATCAGTATCATTTGCGCGTGGTCGTGCCGCATTTCAGCGAGCAGGATTTCCCCGGCGCTGCGGGCTATAACCTGGGTAATCTGACCGACAGCAAAACCCATCATCGTTTGCCGAAATCTCAGTGGGCGTTCAGCATTGTCGATAACGTGTTTACCACGCTGCAAAAGCAGGGCATCACTCAGCAGAAGCAATATTATCTGTTTGGCAACAGCGCGGGCTGCCAGTTTGTCCATCGTATGCTGACGTTATTGCCGGAGCCGAATGTCAAAGCGGCGGTCTGTGCGGCGGCAGGCTGGTGGACATTGCCGGATACCGATCAGCGCTGGCCTTACGGTCTGCGTGAAGCGCCGGTCGCGGTCAGTCAGCAGCAACTGAATGATTACTTCGCCAAACCGGTGCTGATTGCCGTGGGTGCAGAAGATGATGATCCGGAAAACCGCCTGCTGCGTAAATCCAAACAGGCAATGGCGCAGGGCACCAACCGTCTGGAGCGCGCCGAAAGCTATTTCACCACGTCGCAGCAACGCGCCGAACAGAACAACACGCCGTTTAACTGGCACTTTATGGACTTGTCAGATGTCGGCCACAGCGGCAGTAAAATGTCGGTGTTTGCCGCAGGGCAGTTTGCCTGGTTTGAGCAGCACAACGCTTTCCATCTCTGAAAACGTCTGTGCGAACGCCTGCCTGAAAAAAAATCATCACCCCGCTCCGGCGGTGTTTTTCTTTATGCGCCCGCAACTTGGCGATGAACAAATAAACTGATGATATTTTTTTTAGCGATTTCAGTACGATAAAAATCTTCGCTTACCACTTTTTCAGATAGAACTTACCTCTAAATCCTCTTAGTCATTTTGGTTATTTATTATTTCCATCACTTCTTTAATTGTTATTATCCGGCTCGTTAACCTACATCTTCTAAAAGGTCTTTCCCGCGCGTACTCACACAGAATAAGCCGCCGGAGGCCGGATTGATGACTTGCTTCTGCATAAGGGAATTCGTACCGCGATGACGACTCAGGCACCTCCAATTTCACTGCTCCCGCTGACCCCCGAGCAAATGGCTCGCCTTCAATCGGCGATAGGTGATTATTCGCCGACTCAGATGGCCTGGTTGTCCGGCTATTTCTGGGGAATGGTCAATCAGCAACCGGGCGCAGTGGCCGCTCCGGCACCGGTGCAGGTTTCTGCGTCGGTCACCCTGATTTCTGCTTCGCAAACCGGTAACGCCCGTCGTGTCGCGGAACAGTTACGCGATGATCTGACGGCTGCGAAAATTAACGTCAACCTGGTGAATGCCGGTGACTATAAATTCAAACAAATTGGTCAGGAAAAGCTGTTGCTGATCGTGGCCTCCACGCAGGGCGAAGGCGAACAGGCTGAAGAAGCGGTCGCGTTGCATAAATTCCTGCAATCCAAAAAAGCCCCGCAAATGAAAGACACCGCTTTTGCGGTGTTTGCACTGGGCGACACGTCCTACGAATTCTTCTGTCAGGCGGGTAAAGACTTTGATACCCGTCTGGGTGAGCTCGGCGCAGAACGTCTGTTAGATCGCGTTGATGCTGATGTGGAATATAAAGAAGCCGCTGAAAACTGGCGTAAGCGCATTGTCGATGTACTGAAACAGCGCGTTCCGGCTGATGTAGGCGCACAACCCGCGCCGACGCTGGCGGGCAGTGTTAATCAGGTCGACAGCAGCCCTTACACCAAAGAAGCGCCGCTGACGGCGACGCTGTCTGTTAATCAGAAAATTACCGGCCGTGATTCTGACAAAGATGTGCGTCATCTGGAAATCGAACTCGGTGATTCCGGCCTGCGTTACCAGCCGGGCGATGCACTGGGGATCTGGTTTGAAAACGATCCGCAACTGGTGCAGGAAATCGTCGAGCTGCTGTGGCTGAAAGGCGATGAAATCGTCGAAGTGAACGATAAAAAACTGTCACTTTCAGAAGCGCTGCAACATCACATCGAGCTGACTCAGAACACCACGCCGATTATCGAGAAATACGCCGCGCTTTGCCGCGACGAACATCTGACCGGTCTGCTGGCGGATAAGCCTGCGTTGCAGCAATACGCGCAGACCGTGCCGTTCGCCGACATGGTACGCCGTGCGCCGACTGAGTTGGATGCCCAGCAACTGGTGGATTTACTGCGTCCGCTGACGCCGCGTCTGTATTCGATTGCCTCTTCACAGGCGGAAACCGAATCTGAAGTACACATTACGGTGGGCGTGGTGCGTTACGACATCGACGGGCGTGCGCGTACCGGCGGTGCTTCCGGCTATCTGGCCGACCGTCTGGAAGAAGACGGCGAAGTGAAAGTCTTTATCGAACATAACGACAACTTCCGCCTGCCGGCCAGTCCGGAAACACCGGTCATTATGATAGGACCCGGCACCGGCATTGCGCCATTCCGCGCCTTTATTCAGCAGCGTGATAACGACGGCGCCACCGGCAAAAACTGGCTGTTCTTCGGCAACCCGCACTTTACCGATGATTTCCTGTATCAGGTCGAGTGGCAGCGTTACGTGAAAGACGGCCTGCTGACCCATATCTCTCTGGCATGGTCACGCGATCAGGCAGAAAAAGTGTACGTACAGGACAAACTGCGTGAGCAGGGTGCGGAAGTCTGGCAGTGGTTGCAGGAAGGCGCGCACGTGTATGTCTGCGGCGATGCCAACCGTATGGCGAAAGACGTAGAGCAGGCGTTACTGGAAATCATCGCCGAATACGGTGTGATGGATCTGGAAACTGCTGACGAATATCTCAGTGAATTACGTCTTGATCGCCGTTACCAGCGCGACGTCTACTAATGCCCTGCATCCTTCTAATTGCAGGGGCGTTGGCTTCCTTCAGTCACCCGAATCACTGACTTGAGTCAGCTCATCGGGATTCCTTCAGTTGCCGCCTGCCTGCAACTCGAATGATTTTGGGCATAAAGTTATGAGTGAAAAAATTATGAGCAATAAGTTGTGGAGTGAACTCAATCCCGGTCCGGGCCCGCTGATCGTCGATGCTCCGCTGGCTGACGCCGAACGCCTGAAGAAGGAAAGTAATTTCCTGCGCGGGACTATCACTGAGGATTTAAAAGACGGTCTGACCGGTGGCTTCAACGGGGACAATTTCCTGTTGATCCGCTTCCACGGCATGTATCAGCAGGATGACCGTGATATCCGTGCGGAACGCGCTGAGCAGAAGCTGGAACCGCGTCATGCCATGATGTTACGTTGCCGTTTGCCGGGCGGCGTGATGACGCCATCGCAGTGGCTGGGCATCGATAAATTTGCTGAAGACAGCACACTGTACGGCAGCATTCGTATTACTAACCGTCAGACTTTCCAGTTCCACGGCATTCTGAAACCGAACGTAAAACCGGTGCATCAGTTACTGAATAAACTCGGTCTGGATGCACTGGCGACCGCCAACGACGTTAACCGTAACGTGTTGTGTACCTCGAATCCGGTGGAGTCTGAACTGCATCAGGAAGCGTATCAGTGGGCGAAGAAAATCTCCGAACACTTGCTGCCGCGCACCCGCGCTTACGCCGAAGTCTGGCTGGATCAGGAAAAAGTCGAAACCACCGACGAAGAGCCGATCCTGGGCGCGACCTATCTGCCACGTAAATTCAAAACGACGGTGGTTATTCCTCCGCAGAATGATGTGGACCTGCACGCCAACGACCTGAACTTCGTGGCGATTGCCGATAACGGCAAACTGGTCGGCTTTAACGTGCTGGTCGGCGGCGGGCTTTCTATCGCACACGGTGATAAAGCTACGTATGCGCGTACTGCCAGCGAACTGGGCTTTATTCCGCTGGAGAACACGCTGGCTGTTGCCGAAGCGGTGGTGACCACGCAGCGTGACTGGGGTAACCGCACCAACCGTAAAAACGCCAAAACTAAATACACGCTGGAACGCGTCGGCGTGCCGGTATTCAAAGCCGAAGTTGAAAAACGCGCAGGCATTCAGTTTGGCGATGTTCGTCCTTACGAATTTACCGGTCGCGGCGATCGCATCGGCTGGGTGAAAGGCATCGACAAACAATGGCACCTGACGCTGTTTATCGAAAATGGCCGTATTCTCGATTATCCGGGCAAACCGCTGAAAACCGGACTGGCAGAAATTGCTAAGATCCATAAAGGCGATTTCAGGCTTACTGCTAACCAGAACCTGATCGTGGCCGGTGTCGCTGAAAAAGACAAAGACGCTATCGAAACCCTGGCGCGTAATCACGGCCTGATTGACGACGGCATCACCGAGCAGCGTAAAAACTCGATGGCCTGTGTGTCGTATCCGACCTGTCCGCTGGCGATGGCGGAAGCGGAACGTTTCCTGCCTGAGTTTGTGACCAAAGTAGAAGGCATCATGCACGGTCACGGCGTGGGCGATGAACACATCGTTCTGCGTGTGACCGGTTGTCCGAACGGCTGCGGCCGTGCGTTGCTGGCTGAAATTGGTCTGGTGGGTAAAGCGATGAACCGCTACAACCTGCACCTCGGCGGTAACCGCGCCGGAACACGTATTCCGCGCATGTACCGTGAAAACATTTCTGATGCTGAGATCCTGAGCATCATTGACGAACTGGTCGGACGCTGGTCGAAAGAGCGCGAAACCGGTGAAGGCTTTGGTGACTTCGTGATCCGCGCCGGGATCATTAAGCCGGTGCTGGATCCTGCACGCGACTTTTATGACTAAGCGCGATAACCGCCTGGAGGCAATATGAGTTTGCTGAATCTTACTCTGGCTGAACTGAACGAACTGCCGAAGTCCGGACAATCTATGGCGCTGGCGGAAATTAACGTCAGCCTGGAAAAACTGTCCGCGCAGGAGCGTGTGCAATGGGCGCTGGAAAATATGCCCGGCGAATTCGCGCTGTCTTCCAGCTTCGGCATCCAGGCGGCGGTCTGTCTGCACTTAGTCACTCAGCAGAAACCGGACATTCCGGTGATCCTGACCGATACCGGCTATCTGTTCCCGGAAACCTATCAGTTCATCGATACGTTAACCGAACAGCTGAACCTGAATTTACAGGTATTCCGCGCGGAACATTCTGCGGCGTGGCAGGAAGCGCGCTACGGTAAACTGTGGGAGCAGGGCGTCGGGGGTATCGAGAAGTACAATCACATCAACAAAGTCGAGCCGATGAATCGTGCGATTCAGACGCTCGGCGTGCAGACCTGGTTCGCCGGTCTGCGGCGCGAGCAATCCGGCAGCCGTGCGCATCTGCCGGTGCTGGCGGTGCAACGCGGAGTGTTTAAAATCCTGCCGATCATCGACTGGGATAACCGTCAGATCTTCCAGTATCTGAAAGAACACGGTCTGAGCTATCACCCGCTGTGGGATCAGGGCTATCTTTCCGTCGGTGACACGCACACCACCAAAAAGTGGGAAGAAGGGATGAAAGAAGAAGACACGCGATTTTTCGGCTTGAAACGCGAATGCGGCTTGCACGAATAATTCCCCGTCATACTTCGGGTTGCAGATGCGTTGGGGCCAACGCTTTGCGTTGTTCAAAAAGGCTTACGCCTTATTGTCTGCAAACCGAATAATTTAGGGGATTCCTGTAATTAACGTCTCAACTCCCCATATTTAATCAGGCGTGTTTCGCCGGTTTCGCCAGATCCTTCAGCAGCGGGAATAACACTTTCACCGTATCCCGTGAGCGTTTTTCAATGCGTCCCGGCAGCGCTTTATCCAGATATTGCAGATTGTCGAACTGGCTCTGATAACGCGTGGTGCCCAGCGGGAAGTGGCTGGTGATCACACGTTGTTGCACGCCGTCTTTCTTACCGAGCGCAAAGTTGGTCGCGGTGACATTCAGCAGCGGCAGACGCGCGTCATCCAGCGCTTTGATGCCATCGCAGCAATGTGCGCCTTCATGACTTTCTGCCGGAATACCCAGGCTGCGCGCAATATTCAGCGCCCGCACGCGGGTGAGTTTCTCCACCGCCACCGACGTGTTAGTGCCGCTGTTGAAATACAACCGGTCGCCGGTGATAAGCGAACTCAGGTTAATCACCAGCAGGGTATTTTTCTTCTCTTCAGCACTCATCCGGTTCACGAAATCTTCCGCGCCTTTTGTGCCGGTTTCTTCCGCGCTGAGCGCCACGAAACGCAGGCTGTAATGCGTCGGGATGGCCTGCATGCGTTCGGCCAGCTCAAGCATCACGCCGACGCCTGAGGCGTTGTCATCGACACCCTGCAAGGTCAAACCGCCGAGATTGTGATTGGTATCGCTGTCGCTTTGCGGCACATAAGTATCGAAATGCGCCATCACGATGATTTGCTGCGGGACTTCACCGGCACGTGCGGCAATCACTGACGTGGCGTGAATGTTCCGCCAGTCCTTTTTGCCCGCGCTACTGGTGTAAAGATAACGGGTATCGAATCCGCGTAAATCGCTCTTATACCCTAATTTGGTGAACTGCTGATTCAGATATTCCGCGGCGATAAGTTCTGCCGGGCTGCCGGCCATGCGCCCCGGGAAATAGGTCGCGATATGGCGGATTTGCTGACTGGCGATGAAGCCCATTGCCGGAAGCGGGGCGGAAGCCGCCAGCGCATGACCCAAACCGGCACAGCTCAGGCTCAGCGCCAGCAGTGTCCGCGTCATGCGTGAAAAAGAAAACATAGCCAAAAATCCTTATTTACTGGTCAAGACGACCGGAAGGCAATCAAACAACAGGCCGCGTATGGCGGTCTTTCTGGGGCATACAGTATGCGATTCTCTGGGCGATTAGACAATTTCCCGTTATCCCAAACCGCTCTTTTTGTCGGGCTATATTCCATTTAGTAACTAATCATTCCTTTTCGTCATTTCAGATCAATTATTCCCTGCACGTATAGTTTGTTTATTAATTCTGATAATCATTTAAGGCTTTTGTGGACTATCTACCAATATTTGCCGACCTCAAACAACGCCCTGTGCTGGTTGTGGGTGGTGGCGAAGTCGCTGCTCGCAAAATCGATCTTCTCCTGCGGGCGGGTGCGCAAGTACGGATAGTCGCACAGGCACTTTCTCCCGAGCTGGAACAACGCAGACAGGCCGCTGAAGTCAGCTGGTCAGCCCAGGCGTTTTTGCCGGAACAACTCGACGACGTGTTTCTGGTGATTGCCGCCACTGATGACGCTGCGCTGAATGCTGAAGTGTTTGAGCAGGCGAACCTGCGCCATGTGCTGGCTAACGTGGTTGACGACCAGCCGAAGTGCTCTTTCATTTTTCCTTCGATTGTCGACCGTTCGCCGATTGTCGTGGCGATTTCTTCCAGCGGTAAAGCGCCGGTGCTCGCCAGAATGCTGCGTGAAAAGCTGGAAACGTTGCTGCCGAACAGCCTCGGGCAAATGGCCGATATCGCCGGACGCTGGCGTGAAAACGTGAAAGCGCAGTTCAGTTCGATGCGCGCGCGTCGCCGTTTCTGGGAACATGCGTTCGCCGGACGTTTCGCCAGCCTCGCGTCTGCGGGAAAGCTCGCAGAAGCTGAACAGGCGCTGCAACAACAGTTAGAAAACGCGGAAGACATCTCGCATAACGGCAATGTCACGCTGGTCGGTGCCGGGCCGGGTGATGCAGGATTGCTCACCTTACGCGGGTTGCAGGTGATGCAGCAGGCCGATGTGGTGCTTTACGACTATCTGGTCAGCGAAGAAGTGCTGGATCTGGTGCGTCGTGATGCGGACAAGATTTGTGTCGGTAAACGTGCGGGCAGCCATTCTGTCGCGCAGGAAGAAACTAACCATTTGCTGGTCGAACTGGCGCAGCAGGGTAAAAAAGTCGTCCGCCTTAAAGGCGGTGACCCGTTTATTTTCGGTCGCGGCGGCGAAGAATTACAGGCGGTGCAGGCCGCTGGCATTCCTTTCCAGGTGGTGCCGGGCGTGACCGCAGCGGCGGGTGCAACGGCTTACGCCGGGATCCCGCTGACGCACCGCGACCACGCGCAGAGCGTCATATTTGTCACAGGACATTGCCGCCCGGAAAACAACGGCGTGCAGTGGGAGACTCTGGCGAAAGGCCAGCAAACATTGGCGATTTACATGGGCACGCTCAAAGCGGCTGAAATCAGCCAGCAACTGATCGCTCATGGTCGCGCAGCGAATACGCCCGTTGCCGTTATCGGACGGGGAACGCGTTCTGACCAGCAGGTGCTGACCGGAACACTCGATAATCTTGAACATCTGGCTCAACAGGCGCCGGCACCGGCGTTACTGGTGATTGGTGAAGTGGTTTCGCTTCATCAGCAACTGGCATGGTTTGGGCATCATCCTGAGACTGACGGCACCCAACGCCCGTCGGTTGTGAATTTGGCTTAAAGGATCTGTTATGGACGAAAAACGACTGACTCATTTGCGGCAACTGGAGGCGGAGAGTATCCATATCATCCGTGAAGTGGCTGCTGAATTCGCCAACCCGGTGATGATGTATTCCATCGGGAAAGACTCCTCGGTGATGCTGCATCTGGCACGCAAAGCCTTTTTCCCGGGCACCTTGCCGTTCCCGCTGCTGCACGTGGATACCGGCTGGAAATTCCGTGAAATGTACGAATTCCGTGACCGCACGGCGAAGAACTACGGTTTCGAGCTGATTGTGCATAAGAACCCGGAAGGCGTGGCGATGGGCATTAACCCGTTCGTTCACGGCAGCGCCAAACACACCGATATCATGAAAACCGAAGGGCTGAAGCAGGCGCTGAGCAAACACGGTTTTGATGCGGCTTTCGGCGGTGCTCGTCGTGACGAAGAAAAATCCCGCGCCAAAGAGCGTATTTATTCCTTCCGCGACCGCTTCCACCGCTGGGATCCAAAAAACCAGCGCCCTGAGCTGTGGCACAACTACAACGGCCAGATCAACAAAGGCGAAAGCATCCGCGTGTTCCCGCTCTCCAACTGGACTGAGCTGGATATCTGGCAGTACATCTATCTGGAAAACATCGAGATCGTTCCGCTGTATCTGGCCGCACCGCGTCCGGTGCTGGAGCGCGACGGTATGCTGCTGATGGTGGATGACGATCGTATTGATCTGCAACCGGGCGAAGTGATCGAGAAGAAAATGGTGCGTTTCCGCACGTTAGGTTGCTGGCCGCTGACCGGTGCCGTCGAATCCGAAGCGCAATCGCTGCCGGAGATCATCGAAGAAATGCTGGTGTCGACCACCAGTGAACGTCAGGGACGCGCGATCGACCGTGATCAGGCCGGTTCGATGGAACTGAAAAAGCGTCAAGGGTACTTCTGAGGAGCCGCAGCTAATGAATAACGCAATTGCACAACAAATCGCGGAGCAGGGCGGCGTCGAAGCTTACCTGCACGCTCAGCAACACAAAAGCCTGCTGCGCTTTCTGACTTGTGGCAGCGTCGATGACGGTAAAAGTACCTTGATCGGACGTCTGCTGCATGACACCCGTCAGATCTACGAAGATCAGCTGTCTTCTTTGCACAACGACAGCAAGCGCCACGGCACGCAGGGCGAGAAACTGGATCTGGCTTTGCTGGTAGACGGCCTGCAGGCTGAACGCGAGCAGGGCATTACCATCGACGTGGCTTACCGTTACTTCTCCACCGAGAAACGTAAGTTTATTATCGCCGACACGCCGGGTCATGAGCAGTACACCCGTAATATGGCGACCGGTGCATCGACCTGTGATCTGGCGATCTTACTGATCGACGCCCGTAAAGGCGTGCTGGATCAAACCCGCCGCCACAGCTTTATTGCGACATTGCTCGGGATCCGCCATCTGGTAGTGGCCGTCAACAAAATGGATCTGGTGGATTACAGCGAAACAGTTTACGAGCAGTTTAAACAGGATTATCTGGATTTCGCTCAGCAACTGCCGACCGATCTGGACATCAAATTTGTGCCGCTTTCTGCGCTGGAAGGCGATAACGTCGCCACGCCAGGCGAGAAAATGAGCTGGTACACCGGCCCGACGCTGCTCGACGTGCTGGAAACGGTCAACATCATCAACATCCGTGAACAGCAGCCGATGCGTTTCCCGGTGCAATATGTGAACCGTCCGAACCTCGATTTTCGCGGTTATGCCGGTACGCTGGCATCCGGCTCCGTGCGTGTCGGTCAGAAAATTAAAGTGCTGCCTTCAGGTGTGGAATCCACCGTGGCGCGCATTGTGACGTTCGATGGCGATTTGCAGGAAGCCTGGGCTGGTGAGGCGATTACGCTGGTGCTGGCCGATGAACGCGATATCAGCCGTGGCGACACGCTGGTGGATGCACAAGAAACCGTTAAGCCGGTGCAGAACGCCAAAGTTGACGTGGTGTGGATGGCGGAGCAGCCACTGAGTGTCGGCCAGAGTTACGACATCAAAGTCGGCGGCAAGAAAGCCCGTGCGCGGGTGGAAAACATCGAATATCAGGTGGAAATCAACTCGCTGACGCAGCGTGTGGTGGAAAACCTGCCGCTCAACGGCATCGGCCTGGTCGAACTGGCCTTTGACGAACCGCTGGTGCTGGATAACTACCAGAGTAATGCGGTCACCGGTGGCATGATCTTTATTGATCGCCTGACTAACGTCACCGTCGGTGCCGGTCTGGTGCGCGAAGCGGTTGAACAGGTTTATCAGGAATCCGATAAATACAGCGCGTTTGAGCTGGAACTGAACAGTCTGGTGCGTCGTCACTTCCCGCACTGGGGCGCGCGCGACCTGCTGGGTGGCAAATAAGATGGCGTCACAAGACAGCACTTTGTTAAAAGATGAGAATGTTGTCTGGCATCCGCACGCGGTTACGCGTGCAGATCGCGAGAAACAGCATGGCCATCGCGGTGCCGTATTGTGGTTCACCGGGCTTTCGGGTTCGGGGAAATCCACCGTCGCTGGCGCGCTGGAGCAGGCGCTGCATGCGCAGGGCGTCAGCACGTATCTGCTCGATGGCGATAACGTCCGCCACGGGTTGTGCCGTGATCTGGGCTTCACTGACGATGACCGTCGTGAAAACATCCGTCGCGTGGGTGAAGTGGCAAAACTGATGGTGGATGCCGGACAGGTCGTGCTGACTGCGTTTATCTCGCCGCACCGCGCCGAGCGTGACATGGTGCGTGATTTGCTGGAAGACGGTCAGTTTATCGAAGTGTTTGTAGATACGCCGCTGGCTATCTGTGAGGCGCGGGATCCGAAAGGTTTGTACAAGAAAGCCCGGGCGGGTGAACTGAAAAACTTCACCGGTATTGACTCCGAATATCAGCCGCCACAGACCCCGGATGTGCATCTTGATGGTGAACAATTGGTAACACATTTGGTCCCTCAATTATTAGATGTGATGCGCCAGCGCGCTATTATCAATCCCTGAATGTTGCCGGCCAAACGCCACAGAGCGTGCCGGTTTACACTGAAATACAGGGATCACCTATGCAGGCTTTACTCAGCAGACTTGTCAGCCGGATCCGCGTGGATCGTACCGGGGAAATCAGCCCCCGGACACGCGTGCTGGTGCCGGCAACCCACAGCTCAGACAACGAAGATCCTTCCTACTCCATGCAGGGCGGATTCATCGGGTTTGTTTTCTACTGGCTGGCGTTTGCGATCCCTTTTCTGGTTTATGGTTCCAACACCCTGTTTTTCCTGCTCTACACCTGGCCGTTCTTTCTGGCGCTGATGCCGGTTTCCGTCCTGATAGGCATTGCGTTCAGCACGTTCTTTGGCGGTGGCTGGTTTAAAGCCTCTCTGGCCAGCGCGGTCTGCGTTATCGGCATGTTCTGGACAGTCTTCTCTTTTCTGTCTGGCTGGTGACTTTTCCTGGCGGTTTTCCCTGCAAATTCTCTTCACGATGTAACCCATTGTGTCATTCTCACCCTTAATTGCGTGCGTAAGTCTGATTCTCACCGGCATTTACCCTGCCACAGTGGAGTCAGAGGGAAAGTTGTGGGATGATTGTCCGGCTTTTTTAGGGGGCGGGGATGGGCAAACTAACACTGCTTTTACTGATTTTACTTGGCTGGCTACAGTATTCGCTGTGGCTGGGTAAGAATGGTATTCACGATTATGTTCGTGTAAACGATGACGTTCAGGTGCAGCAAGGTAATAACGGCAAACTGAAATCACGTAATGATCAACTTTTCGCAGAAATCGACGATTTAAACGGCGGTCAGGAAGCGATCGAAGAACGCGCACGCAACGAACTGGGCATGATTAAACCCGGCGAGACTTTCTATCGTCTGGTGCCTGACAACAAACGTGCGCCGGGCAGCACCGTTTCGCAAAACAACCTGAATCAATAGCCATGAGTCATACCGCAGTTTCCCTTCCAGAGGTCATTGCCGTGTTACCGGCTGCCGGAATTGGCAGCCGTATGCAGGCAGAATGCCCCAAGCAATACCTTTCTGTTGGCGGTAAAACGCTGATAGAACATTCCATTCGCGCTTTGCTGCAAAGCGGCAGAGTCAGCCAGGTTATCGTGGCGTTAAGCCCGTACGACACGCAGTTCGCCGAACTTCCCATTGCACGTGATCCGCGGATCCGCGTGGTGGCCGGCGGGGCTGAACGCGCTGAATCGGTTATGGCCGGACTGGACGTCGCCGGTGACCGTGGCTGGGTGCTGGTGCATGACGCCGCACGCCCGTGTTTGCATCCCGATGACCTCAGTAATTTGCTGGCGATTTCCGCCACCAGCAAAGTCGGTGGGATCCTCGCCGCCCCGGTGCGTGACACCATGAAACGCGGCGAACCCGGTGTCGCGGCAATTGCGCATACTGTCGATCGTCAGGATCTCTGGCACGCGCTGACGCCACAATTTTTCCCGCTCGAATTACTGAAAACCTGCCTGCGCCGTGCCCTTAATGAAGGTGCAGTGGTCACAGATGAAGCTTCTGCAATGGAATATTGCGGGTTTCATCCTATGCTGATCCCGGCACGGGCCGATAATATTAAAGTCACCCGGCCCGAAGATCTGGCGCTGGCAGAATTCTATTTAACCCGCTTATCCCAGGAGGAGAACGCATAATGCGTATCGGTCACGGTTTTGATGTACATAAGTTTGGCGGCGAAGGCCCGCTGGTGATCGGTGGTGTGCGTATCCCTTATCCGCAGGGTTTACTGGCGCATTCTGACGGCGATGTCGCGCTGCACGCGGCCACTGACGCACTGCTCGGTGCTGCTGCGCTGGGTGACATCGGCAAATTGTTCCCGGACACCGATCCGGCATTCAAAGGCGCTGACAGCCGTGAACTGCTGCGTGAAGCTTATCGCCGTATCCGTGCGAAGGGCTACAAGCTGGGCAATCTGGATATCACCATCATTGCACAGGCACCGAAAATGGCGCCGCACATCCCGCAGATGCGCGTGTTTCTGGCTGAAGATTTGCAGTGCCATATGGATGACGTCAACGTTAAAGCCACCACCACTGAACAGCTGGGCTTTACCGGTCGCGGCGAAGGTATCGCCTGCGAAGCCGTTGCCCTGCTGATTAAGGAATGATGTTGTGGAAGATTACCGCATGATAGATATGTCACGTCTCACCTGGTTACTGGGCGAACCTGTTGCCACCGGCCAGCTGAAAGCCAATCCGGAAGACTTTATCGTCGAAGAGGATCTGGGCTTTGAGCCTGACGGAGAAGGTGAACATCTGTTGGTGCGGATCCGCAAAAATGGCTGCAACACCCAATTTGTTGCCGAGCAGCTGGCGCGGTTTGCCAAAGTGCATCCGCGCGACGTCAGTTATGCCGGTCTCAAGGACCGTCATGCAGTCACCGAACAATGGTTTTGCCTGCATCTGCCGGGCAAGGCTGATCCAGATTTAAGCCAGTTTGACCTCGAAGGCTGCGAAGTGGTCCGCGCCTCACGTCATCGCAAAAAAATGCGTATCGGCACGCTGAAAGGTAATGCGTTTACACTGGTGCTGCGCCAGATAAGCGATATCGCGGATGTTGAAGCACGTTTGGAAAAAATCACCCAACAGGGCGTACCGAACTATTTCGGCACCCAGCGCTTTGGTCGTGGCGGCAATAATCTGGTGCAGGCGAAACGCTGGGCAACCAACGAAGCCCGTCCGAAAGAACGCGCCAAGCGCAGCTTCTATCTTTCCGCCAGCCGCAGCGCGATGTTCAATATCGTCGCCAGCCAGCGACTGGCCGATGGCACCGTGCGTCAGCCGATGCTTGGCGATGCCCTGCAACTGAGCGGACGCGGCAGCTGGTTTGTGGCAAAAGCCGAAGAGTTTGAATCGCTGCAACCTCGTGTTGAAAGCGGTGAACTGCTGGTGACGGCACCTTTACCCGGTGACGGCCCGCTTGGCACGCTGGAAGACGCCGAAGCGTTCGAGCAAACCTGTCTCAGCGATCAGACAGATTTGCTATCACTGCTCAAACGTGAACGGGTGGAACCTGCGCGTCGTGCCATTATGCTGCAACCTTTGCAGATGCAATGGCAGCGCTGGGATGACGTCACTCTGGAACTCAAATTCTGGTTACCGGCCGGCAGTTATGCCACCAGCGTGGTGCGTGAACTGATGAATCTGGATGAAACTGATGCGGATATTACTGAGTAACGACGACGGCGTACTGGCTCCGGGCATACAGGCGCTGGCGTCCGCGCTGCGTGAGTTTGCCGACGTGAAGCTGGTGGCCCCTGACCGTAACCGCAGCGGCGCATCAAACGCGCTGACGCTGGACGGCCCGTTGCGTATTCAGTCTTACCCCAACGGCGATACTGCCGTAATTAATGGTACGCCGACCGACTGTGTGTATGTTGGCGTCAATACGCTGATGCGTCCGAAGCCGGATATCGTGGTCTCCGGCATTAACGCCGGACCGAATCTGGGCGACGACGTGATTTACTCCGGCACCGTTGCTGCCGCCATGGAAGGCCGTCATCTGGGCTTTCCTGCGCTGGCGGTCTCGCTGGACGGTCATCAGCATTACGACACGGCGGCGATCATCACTTGTCGTATTCTCAGGGCGCTGGCGCGTGAGCCTTTGCGTACTGGCAAAATTCTGAATATTAACGTCCCGGATCTGCCGCTTTCGCAGATTAAAGGGATCAAAGTGACGCGTTGCGGTAGCCGTCACCCGGCTGAGCAGGTATTTTGTCAGCAGGATCCGCGTGGTCAGGACTTGTACTGGATTGGTCCGCCGGGCGATAAATTTGATGTCGCACCTGACACTGATTTTGCCGCTGTCGCGCAAGGTTATGTTTCAGTGACGCCACTTCAGGTGGATTTAACTGCCTATGCGGCTCAGGATGTCGTGGTCTCATGGTTGGAAAAGGCCGGGGTGAGCGCGAATGGTGAATAAGCCGATGTACAACCTGCTGGAACAGCTGCGCCAGCAGGGCATTCATGATGAAAAACTGCTGCATGCCATTGAATCCGTGCCGCGAGAGCGGTTCGTCGATGAGGCATTTCAGCATAAAGCTTACGAAAACACTGCGTTGCCGATTGGTTCCGGCCAGACCATTTCTCAGCCCTATACGGTGGCGAGAATGACTGAGCTGCTGCGCCTTGAGCCGTCTTCACGTGTGCTGGAAATTGGCACCGGTTCGGGCTATCAGACCGCGATTCTGGCGCATCTGGTGGAGCATGTTTTCTCGGTCGAGCGCATCAAGGGATTGCAGTGGCAGGCGAAAAGACGCCTCAAGCAACTCGATTTGCATAACGTCTCCACCCGTCATGGTGACGGCTGGCAGGGCTGGCCTTCGCGCGGTCCGTTTGACGCCATTATTGTCACCGCCGCCCCCCCTGAAATACCTCAAGATTTACTGCAACAACTCGATGATGGCGGCGTTTTAATTCTGCCCGTGGGCGAAGAAAATCAGACACTGCAACGGGTCACCCGTCGTGGTGATGAGTTTGTCGCCGAAAACATCGAAGCCGTTCGTTTTGTTCCGCTGGTGAAAGGCGAACTTGCCTGAAACCGGCGCTGTGCAGGTGCCTTCAGGACTAACCCCTTAAAATTTAAATACAACTGTTATATGGTGCTGTACTGGCGATGTTGATAGCATCCACTACAGTTTTTTATGGCACAGCGGCATTCGGGCAACGTCCTGAATGCGCATGTTGCCTGCCCGCACCGTGTCAGGTGACACGAAAAGCGCCAGCTGGCGCGGTGTGCGCGGTTAAAGAGATATTCTGAGATTGCCGTAACGGGGGAAATATGAGCACGGGAAGCCCAATAAAAACACTAAGCCGCATTGCAGTGTGTACTTTTATCAGTGCCTGGATGGCGGGATGTTCGAACAATTCAACGACATCTGCACCTATCAGCAGCGTTAATGGCGGCGGAAACAGTGGCAACAGTAGTCAGAATACTCTGAATTCCAATCCGCAAATGGCACCCGCCGTGGGGCCTGGCGGACACATTGTGTACAACCGCAGCTATAACTCCATCCCTAAAGGAAGTTACAGCGGCAGCACCTATCAGGTGAAGCGTGGCGACACCCTGTTCTACATTGCGTGGATCACCGGCAATGACTTCCGTGACCTGGCCGCGCGCAACAATATCCCTGCGCCATACAGCCTAGAAGTCGGGCAGACAGTCCAGATAAATAACGTCTCTTCTGCGGCCAGTACCAGCAGCGCACCAGTGGTTACCGATGCCACAAATGGCGGTGTTCCGAAAGTACCAACCGGAGGAATGCTTGCAGGTTCTGTGGTTGCATCTCAACCAACTACCACGTATTCTGATTCTTCTGGTAAACAGAATGTAGGTAAGATGTTGCCTTCATCAGGTGCAGTTACTACCACCACAACACCTGTTGCTGTAGCCAGCACTCCCGTCGCCACGTCAACAAATAATGGCGGTCCGGTTTCCTCCTGGAAATGGCCGACTGACGGGAAAATTATCGATAATTTCTCAGCTTCTGAAGGGGGAAATAAGGGGATCGATATTGCTGGTTCGCGTGGACAATCTGTCGTAGCAACCGCCTCGGGGCGTGTGGTTTACGCGGGTAATGCTCTTCGCGGTTACGGTAATCTGATCATCATTAAACACAATGATGATTACCTGAGCGCCTATGCACATAACGATACAATGCTGGTCCGGGAACAACAAGAAGTGCAGGCGGGACAAAAAATAGCGACTATGGGTAGCACCGGAACCAGTTCAGTAAGATTGCATTTTGAAATTCGTTACAAGGGGAAATCCGTAAACCCGCTGCGTTATCTTCCGCAGCGATAAATCGGGGCAGAGCATTGATTCTGCCCTCGGGACCACGGGTAGGAGCAGCTTATGAGTCAGAATACGCTGAAAGTTAACGAGTTACATGATGATGTAGATTTCGATGAGAACAGCGCTGAAGCCTTTGACGAGAAAGCATTAGTCGAAGAGACTGCCGACAACGATGCTGAAGAAGAATTGTTGTCGCAGGCTGTAAGCCAAAGAGTGCTGGACGCCACTCAACTGTACCTCGGTGAAATCGGTTATTCCCCTCTGCTTACCGCAGAAGAGGAAGTTTATTTCGCACGACGCGCGCTGCGGGGAGATGTTCCTTCCCGCCGCCGTATGATTGAAAGTAACCTGCGTTTGGTGGTTAAGATTGCCCGCCGCTACAGTAATCGCGGTCTGGCACTGCTGGATTTGATCGAGGAAGGTAACCTGGGTCTGATCCGTGCGGTTGAAAAATTCGACCCTGAGCGCGGTTTCCGTTTCTCCACCTATGCAACATGGTGGATCCGTCAGACAATCGAACGGGCGATCATGAATCAAACCCGTACTATTCGTCTGCCGATTCACATCGTTAAAGAACTGAACGTTTACCTGCGTACTGCACGTGAACTTGCACATAAACTGGACCATGAACCGAGCGCTGAAGAGATTGCTGAGCAACTCGACAAGCCGGTACATGACGTCAGCCGTATGTTGCGCCTGAATGAACGCATTACTTCTGTAGATACCCCATTGGGTGGTGACTCAGAGAAAGCGTTGTTAGATATTCTGGCGGATGAAAAAGACAACGGCCCGGAAGACACCACACAAGACGACGATATGAAACAGAGTATCGTGAAGTGGTTATTCGAGTTGAATGCAAAACAGCGTGAAGTACTGGCGCGTCGTTTCGGCCTGTTGGGCTATGAAGCGGCAACGCTGGAAGATGTAGGCCGCGAAATTGGCCTGACACGTGAACGTGTTCGTCAGATTCAGGTAGAAGGTTTGCGTCGCCTGCGTGAAATCCTGCAGGGGCAAGGCCTGAGCATTGAAGCATTGTTCCGCGAATAAACAACGCGTCAGACAGTGACTGCATCATGCAGTATCTGTAAGAACGGAAAATAAAAACGGTGGGTTAATCCCCACCGTTTTTTTATGCCCGCTGATCAGGCCAGCAGACGCTTACATCATATCTTTCAGACGATAGATCCATTCCAGCGCCTGACGTGGCGACAACGAATCCGCATCGAGAGCCTCCAGGGCTTCCACCGCCGGAGACACTTCTTCGGTCAGTAATGCCAGCTGCGGACCATCAACTTTGCTGGCAGCGGCGTTGTTCGACAACGTTTCCAGCTCTTTCAGTTTCTGGCGCGCACGCTTAATCACATCACGCGGAACACCGGCCAGTGCAGCCACAGCCAGACCGTAGCTTTTGCTGGCCGCGCCGTCCTGCACGCTGTGCATAAAGGCAATGGTGTCGCCGTGTTCGATAGCATCCAGATGCACGTTGACCGTGCCTTCCATTTTTTCCGGCAGGGTGGTCAGCTCGAAATAATGGGTGGCGAACAACGTCATGGCTTTAATACGACTGGCGAGGTTTTCCGCGCACGCCCAGGCCAGTGACAGACCATCGTAGGTTGACGTCCCGCGTCCGATTTCATCCATCAGCACCAGACTGTTTTCGGTCGCGTTGTGCAGGATATTCGCCGTCTCGGTCATTTCCACCATGAAGGTCGATCGCCCGGAAGCCAGATCGTCCGCTGCACCGACGCGGGTGAAGATGCGATCCACCGGCCCGATGACGCAGTCTCAGCGGGAACATAGCTGCCGATATGCGCCATCAGAACAATCAGTGCCGCCTGACGCATATAGGTACTTTTACCGCCCATGTTTGGACCGGTGATGATCAGCATCCGTCGCGCCGGAGACATGTTCAGCGGGTTGGAGATAAAGGGTTCGCTCAGCACCTGCTCAACCACAGGATGGCGACCGCCGGTAATATTAATACCCGGCTTTTCACTCATGGTCGGGCAAGCGTAATTGAGCGTGTAAGCACGTTCCGCCAGATTGCTCAGCACATCCAGCTCGGCCAGCGCGCTGGCGCTTTGCTGCAACGCAGACAGATGCGGCATCAGCAGGTCGAACAGCTCTTCATACAGCGCTTTTTCCAGAGACAGCGCCTTACCTTTGGAGGTCAGTACTTTGTCTTCGTATTCTTTCAGCTCAGGAATGATGTAGCGCTCGGCATTTTTCAGCGTCTGGCGACGGACGTAATGAATCGGCACCAGATGGCTCTGACCGCGGCTGACCTGAATGTAATAACCGTGAACGCCGTTGAAACCGACTTTCAGCGTATCCAGCCCCAGCTTTTCACGTTCGCGGATCTCCAGACGATCGAGATAATCCGTCGCGCCGTCTGCCAGCGCACGCCATTCATCCAGCTCAGCGTTGTAGCCCGGCGCGATTACGCCACCGTCACGCACCAGAACCGGCGGGCTTTCGATCACGGCGCGTTCGAGCAGTTCCACCAGTTCGGTAAAGTCACCGGTTTGCTCCACCAGCGTTTTCACATGAGCGGCTTCGGTTCCCTGCAAGATCTCACGGATTTCCGGCAGTTGCTGCATGGCATGACGCATTCGGGCCAGGTCACGCGGACGTGCGCTGCGCAGTGCCAGACGTGCCAGAATACGCTCGAGGTCGCCGACCTGACGCAGCACCGGCTGTAAATCGGCGGTGATATCCTGCAACGCACCAATCGCCTGCTGACGATGCGTCAGCAGTTTGATATCGCGGCTCGGCATGTGGATCCAGCGTTTGAGCATACGGCTGCCCATCGGCGTCACCGCCTGATCAAGCACCGCGGCCAGCGTGTTTTCGACGCCACCGGCCAGATTTTGCGTCAGCTCCAGATTACGGCGGGTAGCCGCATCCATAATAATGCCGTCCTGCTGGCGTTCCATGGTGACACCACGGATATGCGGCAGGGCAGTGCGCTGGGTATCTTTCACGTATTGCAGCAGACAACCGGCAGCACGCAGCGCCTGAGCCGCCTGCTCAACGCCAAAGCCGCTTAAATCGCGGGTACCAAATTGCAGATTGAGCTGCTGCTTCGCGGTTTCCAGCTCAAATTCCCACATCGGACGGCGACGCAATCCGCGACGGGAAGAGATAAGCTGCATGGCTTCAAAGCTTTCCGGATACAGCAATTCCGCCGGATTGGTACGCTGCAATTCCGCCGCCATGGTTTCCAGATCGTCGGGCTGAGCCACACGGAAACGGCCGGAGCTGATATCCAGCGTCGCATACCCAAATCCACGGCCGTCCTGCCAGATAGCCGCCAGCAGATTGTCATGGCGCTCGCTCAGCAACGCTTCATCGCTGACGGTGCCGGGCGTGACAATACGCACGACTTTACGCTCAACCGGCCCTTTGCTCAGCGCCGGGTCGCCAATCTGTTCGGCGATCGCGACGGATTCACCGAGCTGCACCAGTTTCGCCAGATAGCCTTCCACCGCATGATAAGGCACGCCGGCCATCGGGATCGGCTCACCGGCAGAAGCACCGCGTTTGGTCAGGGAGATGTCCATCAGCTGCGATGCGCGTTTCGCATCGTCATAAAACAGTTCGTAGAAGTCGCCCATGCGATAGAACAGCAGAACCTCCGGGTTCTCTGCTTTGAGACGCAGATACTGCTGCATCATCGGCGTGTGGGCATCCAGGTTTACATTATTTGTCATAGACTTAATCTTTTTAATCCATTTTTCGACGCGATGGGTTTAAGGATTTTTTCTGTTGCGTATCTTAGCCCAGCGGGCAAGAAGCTGTCACAACTAAAACTGGAAAGCATCGCGCAAAGCTGACATGTAACATGCCCTTCATTTGCAGAGCGTAGCGTTTTGTGAATTTGAGCATGTCGATATGGCGTATTAATACCTTTTTTATTTTTTATGAGAATAATAATAACAGGCATGATAATCATAAAATTGTGCCGTTATATTAATGCGATTGTTGTCAGGTGATATTAATAATAACAACTGCATAAAATGAATTAAGTGTGGCGATGAATGTTTTACTCCTCTGCTAGGGTGATGGCTGTTCCCGGATGACCTTATTAATACGGGATTTTTCACACTGTTTACCCATCTTTGCGGAGAAGTATTATGCAATTGCAATTCAAATTAAACATGACCAACGATGCGTGGTATCCCACTCTCGATTTGAATGAAATTAAATCAACGTCAGGCAGCGCGGTTGATATTAAAGAAAAGTTAGTGATCGTATTTTCAGCACCGGGGAAAATCACTGCCGGTGATATTAACGTCGAAACTAATCCGTGGAAACCACTCGGTATTAAGGTGGAATCAACAGACGTCGGCGGCGGAATTTTCGATGTCAAAGTGATCGTCGAACCTACTGACGGTCAGCCTGTCGGCGACGCCATTCAGAAAATCCATATGGGGCTGAACGTCTCTTCTGCCGATTCGCCTGCCTGGTCTGATTTCCGTGAAACCTTTGCGCTGGCCGCAGACGAAGAGCCGGGTGTGACCGGTGAGCTGTCAGTCAGTTGCCCGCCGCTGCCCGCCGGATTAAAAAATACCGCAGTCGAACTGCGTCTGGTACGCGGCGACAAGACTCTGTGTGTTTTGCCGGGGTTTGGTCACGTGTCTACCTTCTCCGTCAACGCCGGGAATTACACTGTCATTGCGACAGATTTAAGCACGGATGACGGCACGATCCGTGTTCCTGTTAATATTGGTCAGGCAGAAATCACCATTGATAAAGGCCGCACCACGTCGCTGGCCATCACCTTCGGCGCAGTGGACCGCAGTACGACCATTGATGTTGCCCTGAATTTCTCAGGTCTTGCCGGTTTACGAGATGAAGAACTGACGCTGATTTGCAGCGAGAATGGCACGGATAAACTGAGCCTGCCGGTACGTTCCGGCCAGCAATATCGTCTGGAACATTTACCTGTTTCAGGCCGGTTTGAAATCCGCCTCGCCGATTTACGTCTGAACAATGTTCATTATCTGTTTGATGATTACGACGGTCAGTTCGACGGTCAGTATCACAGCATTAATTACACCCAGGCACAGGTCAGCCAGCGTGGCGATTCACAGTCCAATGCGGCGAAGCTGACGGTCAGTGTGAAGGCAGATGCTGCGGTCAGTAAATCCCTGACCCTGCGACTGACGGACAATTCCGTTACGCCACGTCAGTACCGCTTTGATGCGATTGCCGCGCAAAATGGCAACATTGAGCAGGCGGTTCTGGTTGCGCCGGGTGCTTATACCGTGGTTTCCGACACCTTTATTCTCGATGGCGTCGTGCATTACGTGGATGTCAGCCCTCAGCCTTTACTGGTCAGCGCGAATGCACCGGCACAGCTGAATGTGGCGGTAGTGAAAGGGGCGAATCTGCGCGTGAAAGGTTTCCCTGAGTACCTCACCTTTGGTGCCTGCGCCAATATGGTACCGACTAACGTGGATGATTTTGCCGCGGCGCGCGTCTCTTCAATTTTCAAATATTCCGGTGATGACGGCATGGGCGATGCGGGCGATTATCTGTCACCGTCTAAAGAACCGACGCTGCAAATTATTAAAATGGCGCGGGACGTTTCCGCCAAACTGAATGAACCCGTGCTGCCGCTGATGGTGTCTTATACCTGTAACTTATCACTGGGCGATGTCACGAATATTATTGCCGATCCGGTTCGCCATAAATTCAGCTTCGCCAACTTTATTCAGTCGTTGCAAATGTCGCAGTCCCAGAAGGATGCCGAACATCCGGTGCCAGCCGGATATATTGTCAATCCGGATTATCTCGGCGAATGCCAGAAATACGGTTTCCTGCCGACGTATGAAATTCCGGTACGTCAGCCTCTGACCGAAGCACTGGCCCATCACAACGTCAATGTGCAGGTTCCTGCGGGCATTACCAATACCCTGAAAGGTTATATCCGTGCGGTGAACTGGCTGACGCGGGTGGTTGCGCCAGACGTTGTACTCGGCTGGCAGGTTAACCTGTGGGGCGTCGCCGGTTCGCAGTGGGTTTACAAAGATTTCGTCTATGACGATGTGTTTGATGCCGCTGACCTGCAACATGAAAAAATGACGGTTGATCCGTTCACTGCGGGCAGACTGACGGCGCAATATGCCTTGCTGGTCGGCGTGTTTGATGACATCGAGTATATCCGTGCCGACGGTTCGCCTGATGTGGCGAAGGGCGCTGATTTTATGGCGGCAGACCGTTACGAAGCCGATGACTTCACTATTCGTTCGTATGCCAATGGTTATTGTTATTCTCCATACGAATGGGAACGCACTTTTGATTTCTGCGCTTCATTAAGCCGTCACCTGCGTCAACCGGTTCTGCCATGGCAGGTTCCGGCCAGCCATCTGCCGACGTCTGCTGATGATGTTAATGCCGATTTCAACACCCAGAACTGGGGCAGCGGCGGCAGCTACCTGATGGGGCATTCTGAAATCGGGACCTCGGTGGATGCGATCCATGAACGCCTGCTGGCGCTGAAATTCGATGCGGCTTATGCATCAATGATGGGTAACGACACCCGTGAACTGTTCTCACGTCATTCATGGGATCTGTCCACGCCGAAGTATCTGGATTTCCCGTCACGCGGTATTTTCCATGTCCACTTAGGTGGCGGTGCGACGACCGGTGTGATCAGCGGTGTGGGCGATGCCAGCAGCTGGATGCGCAACAAACTGAAAGCCTATCGTGATAATCCGGTGAAATTTGAGGAAAGCAGTGCGCTAAAATCAGGCAGCCAGTGGCGTTCCAAAACGCCGACGGTGAAGTAACCACGCAGTACTTTTAACGCGGGCGGGTCCGGTACAGCGGGCCCGCCACTTCCGGTACCGGTGACAGTTTTTTGCTGTTGAACCGGTTTTTTTTTACCACAAAGCCAGCACCTGCGGGCCATCCGCTGTCACCGTTAATCCTTCGGGATATTGCACCGAGTGAAAATGTAACTAAGCCGTTAAGCTACGTGAACAGAAATGTACACAGAATCCTCCCCGAAGCGTAAAATGACGCGGCTGCACGGGTTTTTTATCGGATTAAAGGTGTGCATTGGCAGCAGTAACTCTTCAGTGGTTCCCGTTTTCCGTTTCGGAATGAAGGGTTGAGATTTGATGAGTTTACAGGTATTCCCGCTGTTTTCTTTATCCCCGGATCCGCCTCCTTCCTGACATGAAAAGCCCTGATAAAATTCAATGAGTAATTTCTCTGATCCTTTGGGATTTTGCCGTGTTGAACATTTTCCAAACCCGTTGGCGAGGCTACCTAGTGCGTAAAGCAATTATTGTTGATGACCATCCTTTCATTCTGGCAACGGTCAGGATGCTGGTCATCAATGCTGGATTTCAGGTTGTCGCTGAGTGTGACAACGGTATTGAGGCCTTACAGCAATGCGAGTCACTGCAACCTGATTTGCTTGTGCTGGATTTAGGCATTCCCGGACTGGGCGGACTGGAGGTGATCCGCCACTTACGCGAGCGTAAAAACGCCTGCAAAATCGTCGTGCTGACCTCCCAAAACAGCGAGCAGTTCACCTTGCCCTGCATCCAGGCGGGAGCGTCCGGTTATGTGTCGAAGAACGATAACCTTTCGATGCTGACGGACGTCATCAATGCCGTGATGTCGGGTTATTCATTATTTCCGCAAGTCTCTGCCGCCACCGGCGAAACGACGGCAGCGGGGACGGAGAAACTGGCCCGTCTGTCGCACCGTGAAATGCTGGTGATGAAATACCTCATCAACGGCCTGAGTAACAAAGAAATCGCTGAAACATTGTCACTGAGCGAGAAGACCATCAGCACCTATAAAACCCGGTTATACACCAAGTTAAATGTCAGCAATTTACTCGAACTGGCTGACGTCGCCAGCCATTATGAGAATACGTAAATGCGCCTTTTGGGCTGGTTAATCTTAAGCGTATTGCTCTGCACACAGGCAATGGCTGCCGCAGTTTATACCGCCACGCTCCACGGGCAATATAAAGGCCCTGCCCCGGTTGTTTCACTCAGCAGCGCACAGCAGAAGTGGTTGCAGCAGAAAGGGCAGCTCACGATGGGGATTACCGAACCGGGCTACCCGCCTTTCGATATCATCAATTTTGAAAATGATTATATTGGTATCACCGCCGACTATGCTTCACTGATCTCCACCGCGCTGCACATCCCGGTGACGGTGAAAGTTTTTGGCTCACGTCAGGAGGCGATGGCGGCGCTGGCGCGCAATGAACTCGACTTTCTCGGCACATCGAATGGCTTCGATCAGATAGACAAAAACCTCGTGTTATCTAAGGCTTATGCTGAAGACAATCCGGTCTTCGCCAGACGTTCTGACATTCCTGTCCGGCACAGTGAAAATCTGAACGGCGTCTCAGTGGCGATGGTGTACAACTATTTGCCTTCTCAGTGGATACTTGAAGCCTATCCCGACATTAAGCTGAAAATGTATCCCTCCAACTTCAGTGCGATGGGGTCAGTCTCCTTCGGGCAAAACGATCTCTTTCTTGGCGATAACATCAGTGCTGAATTTCTTTCGGGGCGACGAGTGTTCAATAACATCACCATTGAACGCAGAGCCACCCTGCCAAAGACCCAGTTCGCTTTTGCGCTAAACCACGAGAATAAAACTCTTTTATCGCTATTGAATGCGGTCATTCAGGCCGTCACTCCCGAACAGCGGCAGAAGATCCTTAATCACTGGGGCGTTAAGCCGCAGATGATTGATAAAGACAATACGGTTCTTTTCGATGAAAAAGAGCTGGCGTGGCGCGATAACCATCGGGTTTTACGGGTTGCCCTTGAAGATACCAATGAGCCTTACTCATTTTTTGCCGCAGGCGGCGAACCTTACGGGATCAATGCGGATGTACTGAAAGAAGTGGCGAAAATCAGCGGGTTCCGGCTGGTCTGGCATAAGGTCGGGAACGGTGCTCAGGCAAGAGAATTGCTGGAGCACGGTGATGTCGATCTTGCGGTGTCGGTCACCGATAACCTGCAACCGCCGCCGCCGGGCATCCGTTATTCCCCTACTTTTTATCGTGACAGCTACGTGGTTTCCAGCCGCTTAGACAGCAATATCAATATTGATGACATCGGGGATAAACCTTTACGGGTCGCGGTAGTAGACAAAGATCCCATCCTGAAAGTGATTAAAAATGAGTATCCGCAAATGGTGCCGGTGATCAGTGAAGACGCCATAGCCGCTTTTCGTATGCTCGGGGCGAAAAAGGTCGACATCGTGGTAGTTTCACTGGCGGAGTCGGTGTTCATGATTGATAACTTCTACAAAAACCGGTTCAAAATCGACTCCGTGTTTACCAATCAGTCACTGCGCCTGAGCATTGCCATGGCTGATAACAGGCCAGAATTGCTGGCAATTATCACTAAGGCACTGTCCTCTATCCCGCCGGCAAGAATGAGCGAACTGGGCAATCACTGGCGCGGTCAGACGGTCATCGAACGAAACTTCTGGAATAAAGAACGCCAGCAACTTCTGTACGGACTCCTGTTGCTGGTTGTTTTCCTCATCATCCTGCTGGGTTGGGTTTACTGGCTGCGTAACCTGATAAAGCAGCGGGATAAGGCCGAATCAAAGCTTAACGATCAGCTGACTTTCATGCGGGACCTGATTGATGGAACGCCGCTGCCTATTTACGTGCGCGACTGCAACGGTAAATTGCTCTTGTGCAATACCAGCTACTATCAGCAACTGAATATTCCAGAGAATACCGTGCTGGGTAAAACGGTCTTTGATATGCAGAATTTGCAGGATATGAACGGAGGATGGGCCGAGGAACTCGAAGAAACCTATCTGCAGGTGATTGAAACGGGAGAAAGCATTATCAGTGACCGGATCCTGCGGCTCGCCCAAAATGATTACCGCATTATTCACCACTGGATCATGCCTTACCGGACCGGAAAGGGTGAGATTATCGGCGTCATCGGCGGCTGGTATGACATCAGCGAACGTCACAAAAGTATGGAGCGTTTGCAGACCGATAAAGATCAGGCCGTGCAGGCCAGCGAAGCAAAATCAACCTTCCTGACCACCATGAGCCACGAAATCCGCACGCCGATGAACGTCATTATCGGGATGCTGGAACTGGCGGTGAAAAAAGCCGATGCAGGCATTGTTGATAAATACTCCCTGAATATTGCGTCGGGTGAAGCGCAGGGTTTACTGGCGCTGATTGGGGATATTCTCGATATTGAACGTGCTGAAAGCGGCTACCTTTCGCTGAACCTGCAACCGGAAAATATCGGTCAGCTCATCTCCTCCCTGTGCCGGTTATTCGAAGCGCTGGCGCGACGTAAGGGACTGGAATTCAGTTTAGACACCGCCGGAACGCTGGATTATGGCGTACTGATAGATCCTCTGAGATTTAAACAGATCATCTCCAACCTGCTCAGCAATGCGCTGAAATTCACCGAACAGGGCAAAATCACTGTCCGTGCGGCAGCCCATGTGGAAAGCGCACAGCGCCTGCAACTGACGATAACGATTACCGACACCGGTATCGGCGTTTCAAACGAAGACTGCAGGAAACTGTTCTCCCGCTTCTCACGTGCGTCCAATAATAAACTGTCGTCTCAGCAAAGCTCTGGGCTGGGTTTGCTGATTTGCAAAACGTTGAGCGAAATGATGGGCGGTACGCTGACGCTGGAAAGCCAGCCAGGGCAAGGCACTTCTGCGGTCGTGATATTGCCATTACAGCGCAGTTCGCTGCCACAATCAGAAAGCCTGCCAGCGACCGCCACAGAAATTCATGCATTGCGGCGGGTGCTGATTGTCGATGATTACGCGGCCAACCGGGAAGTGCTGACGTTCCAGCTGAACTCACTAGGGCATCACGTGACGGCAGCCGCTGACGGCAGCGAAGGGCTGGCGGCGTGGCGGCGCGCAGATTTCGACTTCGTGATCACCGATTGCAGTATGCCGGTGATGGATGGCTATGAACTGACCCGCCAGATCCGCCGGGAAGAAAGCACACAGAATAGATTGCCGGTAAAAATAATCGGGTTAACGGCAAACGCCGTCAATGACGAACGGCAGAAATGCCTCGATGCCGGTATGGATAAGTGTCTGTTTAAACCCGTGACACTGGCGATGCTGGCCGCGCTTTTTGAGACTCAAATTGAACCGGAAGACGTACCGTCTGATGATGAAAATGAGGTGGATTTAAGCGGGCTGGTCGCGCTGACAAATAACGATCCCGGTAAACTTCATCCTCTTTTACAGACGTTTATTTCCGGTATTCATCAGGACAGACAACAACTTGAGACCGCGTCGGCCTCCGGCGATAGTCAGGCGCTGGCGGCCATTGCTCACCGCATCCGCGGTGGTGCTGAGATGATCAACGCGCAGGCCGTCATTGATGCCTGCGATACATTGGAAATTGTGAGTGAGAATGAGGAAAACGGCGACGATGCCGTCAGTGAGTTGCTCGCCGCCCTTGAAACCTTGTCTGCCAGACTGAAAAGGCACATGAGTTAAAACGGCGGCTGCGGATTTATGCGGTCAGCAACCGGCGCAGTGAACTTCTGTGTTTTTCATCCAGCCCGTCAGCCATTTCCCACTGCGTGTTTTCTGCTGCGCGGGTCAGCAGGGCGACCAGCCAGTCGAAAATGTAGCGGGCATTACCCTGTATCACGTCATCGCCGAGGCTATCCGGACGCATTCCGGCACTGGCCTGCGCAGCAGGCGCAAAAATCGGTGCGCCCTTATTAATGCGGCTCTGCGGGCGCTGCCCGGCATCCGCCAGGTCGTAACCCAGCCAGCTGACAAAATCATTGACGACATTCCCCGCCTGAGTGACAGCCAGTGCGGCTTCGCCATGTTGCTGTGCCAGCGTCGTTTCCAGCGTATCAGCCAGTCCAAGGCGATAAGCCGTGGTGATCAGCGTGTCGCACAGTGTCTGAAGCTGAGTGGCGTCCAGCCCCGCGGCACCGGCAGTGGCCTGATTATGGCCAAGCTGAGTCACATGATTCACCCACAGGGCGAAAACGTCTGCCGCAAAGCTGTCCTGCTGATGTGCTGTATCGGGAGCGGTGTCAGCGTCGTCAAACAAATCGACACTCATCATCAGCGCAGAAGGCTGCCCGGTATTTTTCTGCTGCTGTTGCTGCCAGCACTGATAAAGCGCGTCGCGTGGCAACATCAGCCGGTCAATCAGATCACCTTGTTTTGCCGCCTGAGATTGCAGGGCGCGGATCATCATTTCAGTACGCTGACCCGGTTGTTCATTTTCCGGCGAGATAAAGCGGCGGAACTGCGCGGCAATCCGCTGATGCAGACTCTCCTGCAAGGCGCGAAGCCGGTCCTCTCTCGATACGCCGTTGACTGCCGCCGACAGCCATTCGATCAGACAAGCGATATCGCGCTGATCGAGTGCCTGTAATGTGCCCCAGCGTTTTCCCGATTGCGTGATGTAACGCTGCACGGCGGCGTCGGTGTGATTGCCACGGGTAAAGCGCAGGTCAAAAGGCGTGATCGCCCAGACCAGACGCGGAAGCGTGCTTTGGGTCTGTGGCTGAGTTTCCTCCACCCAACTTTCCAGCATACGTGCCACCGGGCTCAGACTCTGGCTTTCGGCGACGGCGTTGCAGATAAGCACCGTATCGGGTTGCAGGCATTCCTGATAGCGGGGGAGCTGCCCGGCGGGGATGTCCAGAATATCGACGCCAGTCAGTGAAGAAGGCTGGCTCAGCGTGAAAGTGATTTCGGCACACAGGCTGACCAAATCCTGCTGCGGAATGCTCAGCCGTGTCAGCCTGTTTTCATCACGCAGCGGACAGACAATCACGTCGTTATTCAGCTCTGCGGTATTTTCCGCTGCGGGAACCAGGAAACCGGGGTTTGGCAACAGCATGTTATCGACGACCAGACTGAGCGGGGCCAGAACCTGTGTCACTCCGCCTAAATTCTGCAACCTGCGTGCCTGCTGCTGCCACTGCGAACTCAGTGCCGGGTGTTCTCCCCACAGAGTGGAAAGCAATATTGCCCGGTCGGCCAGATCCAGCCAGGGAACCAGTTCAGCCATCTGCCAGACCAGCGCATCATCCAGATGATACGTGCTTCGAACCGACTGATGATAACAGCGGACGACGGATGAAAATTGTCCGCAGGTCATGCCCGGAATTTCACGCGGCTGGCGGCGCAGTTTCAGCTCATTCAGTCTGGCAGTGATGGCGCTGCGGGACAGAATGCGCGGCTGGCGGGAAGCCTGATACTGGCGAATCAGCCGCTGTGCCAGTTCGCTTTCGCAAAACAGCGTCAGCAGCAGCGGAAAGTTTTCCACTCCGGATGTCACGCCATCGGTGAAACGAACGGCCATCGAAGGCGGAAGATTATCGGGATTAATATGGCGCAGATAATCGAGCGTGTTTTCACCCAGCTGCACATAAACCTCGTCACTCCCTCCGGCGGCAATCATTTTTAGCATGTGGTGTTTACCGGCAACGGAGCTGCCGTAAAACCCCAGCGTCAGCGGTGCATTGTTCAGAGAAACGATTTGCTGCTGGCGCTGCTGCAATTGCATTAACCGCGCCAGCAGGCCGTCCGCTTCCCGATCCAGACGCGGGGAATGCGCGCGGGTGTCGTTTACCCATTCAGTGAGTTGATTAAGCATGGCGTCTGACTGGCTCATTTTAGGTATACGTTCCCGCTGTCGATCCAATAGTGATTTTCGCCGTTATAACTGCTGGCGAGCGTGTTCAGTTTCAGGCTTACCGCCCCTTCCGGCAGCGGACTGCCGTCCTGCATTGTGGCGTGCGCCAGAGAGAAGCCGCCGTTTTGCTGATCGTATTGCAGCCGCACCTGCAAAATGCCGTCTCCCGCAATACGTTTTGCCAGCGCCGGCGTGTTGATTTTCAGCTGATACAGCGGTGTCGCCGGCCAGCGTGTATCAGCCAGCTGGCGGAACCCCAGACAAATATCGCCACGCACCGGGAAAGTCAGGTTTTCATCCAGCCGGGCTGTCGGGCAGTCAAGATCCACCTGCGCATACCAGACGTTTTCTGCATTCAGGGTCTGATTACCCTCTAACACGCCCAGATAGCGGATGGTGGAATAAGCCTGTATATCGGCGGTTTTAAAGTTGAAACCCGGCAGGCGTAAATCCATCGCCAGACTGCAAAGCATCGCACCCAGCGCCGCGGTGGATTTGGGATTCACCACCCGCCCCTGCTGGCCGAAAGGGAAACGTTCATGGATCTGATAACTGTCCAGCCAGACAATACGGTTGACCGGCACCGGCTGCTGATAACGCAGTAACGCCTGAACACCCGGAAAACAGGAAGGGCGACCGGTAACCAGCAGCACATCACAGCAGTAATGGTTAATCACTTCGCACAACGACTGAAGCGGTGCCGTCAGGCTGAAGCGCCCGGTGAGCAGGGCTTCTTTGAGCGATGCCAGTTCCACCAGCAGCGGGACGTCCAGCACATCTAAAGGCTGCGCATCTGCGGGCAGCAGTGGCTGGATGGTCTGATGGATATAATTGATCACATTCTGCGTCGGCTGGCGGGGGATCAGCTCACCGAACCGGCCTTCAAACAGCGCGCCGTTATCATGCGGATCGCTGTTTTCCCAGCTGGCGAGAATGGCGTGACCGAGAGGAATAAACAGCTGCAATGTCACCTGCTGGCGCAGCGTGGCGCGACTTCCGTCGAGGGCGGCATCGCCGAACAGCTTATTCATGACGCGCGCGGCATCAGTCACTCCGGCTTTTTGCAGGGTATTTTCCAGTGCCGGAAGAATGCAGTGGCGGATCACATCCAGCAGAATGTCGTCCCCGGCAATTTTGAACCCTTCACGGAACAGCAGATTTGGCGTGATTTTGACATTGCTTCCCGCGCCGTCGTCGAGCTGATACTGGGTGATCGCCATATCCGTGGTGCCGCCGCCGATATCCACAGACGCCACGCGCAGGGTGCGTCCCTGCGGTTCATCACTGGCAAGCTGCCGGTCAGGGCGCGCAAGGCTTTGGAAAAACACCTCCGCCTGACCGGCATAATTATTGATGACTTCGTTATACAACCAGACCAGCTGGCCACAGGTGGCTTCGTCCCATTCCATTTGTACTTTTGGTAAAGGAACCACGGTGGCGCGGCTGCCGGAACCGGGCAGCAAATCGTCATCTTTGGGCTGCCAGCCGAGGGATTTCCAGACCAGTTTTACCGCTTCCTGCACCCGCTGGCGGAAAATCTCCCGCTCCTGTTTGGGCATGGCGGAAGGCAGCGTCAGGACGATATCGCGCAGCTGGCGCGGGGCGTGAGTCAGCCCCATGCTCTGACGGTGGCCGACGCTGTTGATTTGCGCCAGTGCCTGAGCCAGCAGCTCACACAGCATGATCGTCATCAGCGAACTGCGGCTGTAGTTGGGCGAAAACACCGGCAGACGTTCCTCCGGTGGCAGGCTGTACAAGGGCTGCCCGTCATCATTCATCAGATTCATCAGCGGTAACGCGATGGCACGAGGCTCACGCGGCGTTTTACCCGTCAGCTGACTGAAGCGCCACGCCTGATCCGAGGGGGCATCATCCCACAGATAACGGCGCGGGCTGGAAATCCCGCTGGCACCTTCGGTTCCCAGACGGCGCGTTGCCAGCAGGCGCGCTTCATCGCCCACGCGGGCAAAAGACGGCCAGACGAACGCCTCATCGCGGCCACTTTCCATTGAAAAATGGTGTTTGCCAAATTTGGCTTCGTTGAATTCCAGACGGCTGGTAAACAACGGTTCGCTGATGAGTTGCGGCTCCGTCAGTGAGCGGATTTGCAGCTCGGCGCTTTGCTGTAATCCGGCATTTTTCGGGCCATGATCTTCAAGGATCACACCGCAGGTATGCGTGTTGCCCACATCAAGGATCAAGTCCACCGGAACCGGCGCATTGCTCAGGGTTTCCGTGACGATCTGAACTTCCGGGATCTCGAGCTGGGTACCGAGCATTTCGAGAATATTGAGGAAGTGTGCCTGATACTCGAAGGCTTTCATGGCGTTACTGATATCACCCGCGCTGCGCTTTTCCTGATTGGTGGCATAGTGAACAAACACTTCACGCAACCAGCCATCGACCCAGGTTTCATCCAGAAACTCACTGATTTCATGATTGTGCCACGCCAGTGCAAAGCGGCTGCCGTCGCGTACATCACGGGTGGTGAGAGCCAGCTTTGCGGTGGCGCTGTCATCGGCGTGAACTTTGGTGTCGAACGCAATACACAAACGCAGGGTGTTACCGGCTTCATCCGGCGCGGGCAGGCGTTTAATCTGCACGCGCGCCCAGTTCGCAGGGCTGTTAGTGAATACGCGCGGCGGACTAAAACGCATAAAAGGCAGCGGCAGCCAGACGTTATCCATCACCTGCAAAGAATGTTCCAGAGAAACCGTCATCTCCGGGCGGACAAGTTCCGGCTCGCCGCCGTTTTCAGCGGGCAGGGTGAATCGCTCAGACAGCGTATCGTAGCTGAGACGCAGCAGCGGGCCATTGACGCTGTGGCGCACAAAGCGACCCGCGTGCGGGCTTGCGCCCACAGGATTCAGACCGAAATCCAGAAACTGCACGCTGCTGTTCTGGATGAGCGTAACGGCCGGTTTGAAGTCGATAAGAGTTGCCAGCATGAATTATTTACCCACTCTCAAAAGCGTCATCGGAACGACGGTGTTGTCTTCATAGCGGCCGGTACATTGGGCCGCGCCGCTGAGCGGTTGTCTGCAGGTGATTTCCGGCACCTGATAACGGGTGTCATCGCTGCATTTCGCTTTGGTACGGCTCTTAATCAGCAAATTGCCTGACTGCATCAGCCCGAGATAAACGTCGGCTTTACAGACGATATTGTTGTTGCGGGTAATGCTGATGGTGCCTTCACTATTTTTGATCTGATAACGCAGACCCGGCGGGGTGCTGGTCAGCGGATTATTGACGTTGATGCTCGCCTTCCAGCGACCATTCATAAAGGCTGTGGATCCTGCTTTAACCTCATCAGCGGGCAGCACCAGTGCATTTTTATCGATGACCGGTTCCTCTACTTTTTCCACGACAGGCTCTTTCACTGACTCTTCTTTCACCGCTGGCGCAGGCGGCGCAACCACGACGGCAGGCTGAACCGGAAGGTGAGCAGACAGCAGGATTTTTGGCGTTTCGGCCACCGGTTCTGGCGCCGTTTCGGCGATAGTTGCAGGCACGTTGTTTTCCGTGGATCCGGCGCGGTAAGGCGTCACCACCAGCGACGGCATCATGGCGGCGATATATGGCCAGGCGGCTGGCAGGCCGATAAACAGGATGCCCACAAAGGCAATTTTCAGCATCAGTCTGCGCCACAGCGGTCTGGTTTTTTGGGGCAGTGCGGCGGGCTCGGCCTGCACAGTGGCAGCAGGTTCTGATGGTGGTGCAGAAGGCGATGAGAGCGTGACGACGACCGGCTGCGGATCAGCAAATTTTTCTTCTTCAGGCTCAGGCTCAGGCGTGGGCAGCGGATCGGAAGCCTCAATAACCAGCGGTTTATTGATCACAGAGGTACTGATTTCAGGCTTTTCAGCGTCCTGTTTTTCAGCCACCGGCGCAACAACCGGTTCGTGTTCCGTGGCGATTTCTGCCACCACAGGTGGCGCGATCTCACGCAGGCAATCGAGGGGATCATCCTGTTGCGGGTGGTTGAGACGGGTAAATCCCCAGAAAGTGATCACCGGTTTATCATTGACCAGATAGACATGCTGACTGGCGGGAAACTGCACCACCCTGGCCAGCAGTGAGCCAAATAACCGGACGGCGGTTTTTTCAGCCAGCAGGCAGCTTTTGCTCAGCGCACTGGCGCTGGTCAGGCAATTTTCCAGATACCGCAGGGCCTGTTCGCGTTGCTTATCGCTGGCGTAAGCCCACTGAGTGACGGTGCCTTCGTGCGGCGCGTACCAGTCCACTTTGTCTTCGGCTTCATTGTGCTGGGGGATCGCCAGGCAATCGAGGAGGATCTGTTGTTTACGCAGACGTAATGTTTCGCGAATTTGTATCGCGCTTTCAAATATTGTCTGACCGTTTTCGCCAAGCGCATTGTAATCGTCCAGATATCCACTGCGCAGTATTAGATTTGCCACTTCACACCCTGTTTAAAATTCCGCATATTTTTACGCTGGCTATTTTAACGGCTTTCGGGATGAAATAATGATAAACAGATTGGCCGAAGAACGAACAGAAGTGACGCTTATTAAGGAGATGGGAAATACAAAAAAAAGCTTCCCGCGACAGGAAGCTAAAATAGACAACAGAGTGGTTTTTTAGATTTTTTATTTAGGGGACATAAGTTGTTAGTTTGTTAATGCTATTAATAATCCCGTTACACGCTGATATTATAAACCTTTCCTGATACAGGCGTCGCGGACTGACCTTCCTGACCATAAAGGGAGGTGGGAGTGCCAGCGTCATTCACCAGTTTTTTAATGCTTTCAGTTTTCTGAATATGCATTTCAAGCAAGTCATAAATCTTTTTATTAAGCTCGTTAGAGGTAGTGACTTTCCTGGTGATATTTTTCCACAGCAATGCAAATCTTGCGTTCTGATGATAAGGCGCAGAAAGATGTAACGGCTTTTCAATTTGCTTACGCAGGTCATCATAATGACTGATCGTCGCCAGCAACTGACTTTTGCTGTCAGATACAATTTGCAGGGAAACAGGATTAATCTGCGTCCGCCTTAATTGGTTTGCTTCTTCGACAAGAATAGCCTCCAGTTCACCCAGAGAATCTTGAATTTTTAGCAGAACCGAACGTAAGTTTTCCATTTTCATTAATGTCTTATCAGAACTTATGAGAGTTGAAAGATGTCTTCGACCAGCGCATTGGCAATCTGGTCAGTATCAAGTTGTAATTCACCGGCATCCATGGCTGCGCGAATTTTTGCAAGACGGTCGTAGTCAACATCCTGTGAGCTGTCTGTCTGAATAGCCTGCGTCACTTTACTCAGCTTAATTTGCGTACCTGAGGTTTCGCTGGCTGCAACCGGTGCCGCGCTGATATCCGCGGCTTTCGGACGCATTTTTAAATCCTGCTGTTGCACATTCACAGCGGGTACTGAAAGAGGTTGAATTGCTCGGTCGATGCTCATGGTGTTCCTCTACATTCGTTGTTCTGGTGACCTCACGGTATATCTAAAATATCGGTGGCTGCCAAAATAACTAAAGCTATTCTTTTAAATTAATATGCACTTTTCCGTCCGGGGTCACCGTACCGGTCACAATTTGCCCTGAACGTGTGCTCAGTCTCACCGGCTGGCCTGCTGCAGCACTGTCCAGCGCCTTGGCTTTTATGCGGATCTGAAACCCTTCACCGGTGGCTAACACGTCCACTTCCTGGCCGGAAACCACAGACCAGCCTTTGCGGAGCTGATTTTCCACCACCGGCTGGCCTTTATTGATAGTGCGCGTGGCGGTCTGGCCGACAATGCTTTCCCGGTTGAAAATCAGCCCGGCGGGGAGTCTGTCCAGCGATCCGCTGCGCGGCTCAATATCATTCGCATCAATCACGCTGCCGGGTTTAATCCCGTGACGGGCCGTCCACCAGGTTCCCTGCGCCTGCACTGAAATCTGGATAAATTTACGTTTGTTTCCGCACTGCGCAATGATGCTTTTATTCCCGGTCAGGCGCCGGTTGTTGCCTGCTACGGATAATTCCGGCGTAGCACAAAGGGATGACAGTTGTTCAGCGGGCGTCAGAATCTTTATGGTGCGGGTAATGGCGCTGTCCGACGGTCTTTCATTATGGCTATTCACCAGCGCAGTAATGTGTGTTTTAAGCGTCTCAACAGACGGCGTAGCGGCAATGGCATCAAAAGCGGGTAAATAAAATATAAGGCTTAATAATGAAATTGCCGCAGTATAAAGAGGGCGGGGGAAAAACATGATGTGTACTGACCTTATATTATATAACGCAGGGCGGATCCCTTTTCCAACAACTTTTGACGGCTCAAAGTATAAGCCAGAAATTGCGTTTATTAACGTGTTAAATGCGCGAATTTGTGAAGCCAATTTAATGGATTGCTTTGTGAAAATAAGCACGGAAAATCCATCCCGCTAAATGCGCTTATTTTTGTCATATCATCACAGTATAAAATTGAATCATTCGCCAATAGAATGTATGAGTTAATTTTCATAAGGCAGAGGGTTGTTTCTTCATGCTTGATAAACTCGATAATGCGCTACGTTTCCAGCAGGAAGCGCTGGGCTTACTGACTCAACGTCAGAATATATTGGCTTCTAACATTGCTAATGCCGATACGCCGGGATATTTAGCCCGGGATATTGATTTCTCTGAACAGTTAAAAAGTGCGGTGGAAAGAAATACGCCAGCACAGGGTCCTCTGACCTTGTCATTAACGTCAGGATCGCATATTCCCGCTGTGGCACCGGCAATAGATAACGGACAGCTGCTTTATCGTATTCCCGATCAGCCAAGTGCTGATGGAAATACTGTTGATATGGATCGTGAGCGTATCAGTTTTGCTGATAACAACATGAAATATCAGACCAGCCTGACCGTTTTGGGTGGGCAAATTAAAGGCATGATGAGTGTCATTGGCCAGGGTTAATTATTGTCATGTCTACGATGAGTATTTTTGATATTTCAGGTTCCGCCATGGCGGCCCAGTCTAAACGTCTGAACGTCAGCGCCAGCAATATGGCCAACGCCGACAGCGTTGTCGGGCCGGATGGTCAGCCTTACCGCGCCCGTCAGGTGGTATTTCAGGTGAACAGTGCGCCGGGTCAGGAAATTGGCGGCGTTCGCGTCAGCGATGTGGTGGAAAGTAATGAGCCGGATCGTCTGGTGTATGAGCCGTCAAATCCGCTGGCGGACGCTAAGGGTTATGTCCGTATGCCCAATGTGAATGTGGTGAACGAAATGGTGAACACTATTTCAGCCTCCCGCAGTTATCAGGCCAACGTTGAAGTGATGAACACGGCCAAATCGATGATGTTGAAAACATTAACGCTGGGCCAATAAAGGACAACGCCATGGCTGTTTCACCGGTAATGAATAATGGTTCATCTTCCCCGACGTCGACAGGTACGGGCAGCAGCGCGGCTGACCTGTCGCAGAGTTTCATGGAACTTCTGGTCGCGCAGATGAAGAACCAGGATCCTACTAATCCGATGGATAACAACCAGCTGACCTCTCAGCTGGCGCAATTTAACACCGCCGCGGGCGTCGAGAAGCTTAACAGCACCCTGGGTGACGTGGGTCTGATCGTCAACAGCATGCAGCAGATGAACGCCGCGCAATGGGTCGGACGCACCGTGTATATCGAAGGCGATTCCACCGTTTCCAACAAAGAAGGCGGGAATAAAGATTTCGGCTTCAGCCTCGATTCGGATGCCGACAAGGTGACCGTCACTCTGACGGATGAGCAGGGCAACGCCTATACCGCGGATGTGAAAGGGGCAAAAGCCGGTCCCAACAAATATTCACTGGACGATCTGGAGAACTTTAAGCCCTCCGATCCGACCGTTGATGAGACCAGCATCTTTAAGGTGACTTTCACCGCCTCCAACGAAAACGGCAGTGTGCCAAAAGTCACGTCACTGAAAAAAGGCACCGTTGAAAGCGTGTCCTTCACCAATGGCGGCGCTCAGCTCCAGCTGGGGCTGGATGGAACCGCGCCGATTGGCAAAGTGTATTTGATTGAGTGATCAGGTCTTCATATTTCATTTATTAGTGTTCAGGAAGAATAACAATGAGTTTTTCACAAGGTCTCAGCGGGTTAACCGCAGCTTCTCAGGCCCTCGATGTGGTCGGTAATAACATTGCGAACTCCCAGACAGTGGGCTTCAAATCCGGATCTATTGCGTTTGCTGATGTCTTTGCCGGTTCTCAAATCGGTATGGGTGTACAGGTTTCCTCAGTAAACCAGAACTTCAGCGATGGCGTACTCGGGATGGGTAACAGTGATCTGGATATGGGTATCCAGGGCAACGGTTTCTTCCGTCTGGCCAGTGAATCCGGCAGCATTTTCTACAGCCGTAACGGACAGTTCAAACAGGACGAAAACGGTTATATCGTCAACAACCAGGGCATGTTCCTGACCGGTTATCAGGCCACCGGAAACCCGCCAGCCATTCAGCCGGGTGCGGCTGTCGGCCCGATTCAGATCCCAAATGGTCAGATGCCCGCGCGCGCTTCTGACGCCGGTACCCTGAAAGGTAACCTGGATTCGGGCAGCGATGTCATCGATCAGACCGCTAACCCGTTCGACCCAGCGGATAATAAAAGCTACAACTCCGTCACTCAGCTGGATGCTTACGACAGCCTCGGTAACAAGCACACCATCAACGTGTATTACGTCAAAACCGGCGATAACGAATGGAAAGCCTATTCCAGTGATACCACCTCGCCAAATCTGAATGATCAGGGTGAGCCGGTCTATCAGGAACTTGGTTTATCTTTCGATACCGCAGGTCAGCTGACCACCAACCCGGCGAAATTAAGCATTCAGGGGGCTGGTTATAACGGCGGCGCACCGCTGAATTTCGATCTGGATATGGACGGAATGACCCAGCAGGCGTCGGATACGGACATGGGCAGCCCGACCACCACCGGTTACGCGCCGGGTATGATGAACGGCTATATGGTCGGTGATAACGGTCAGGTGATTGCAAGCTACAGCAACGGTCAGTCGCAGCTGATCGGTCAGGTGGTGCTGTCAAACTTCACCAACCCGGGCGGTCTGACGTCCAAAGGTGACAACACCTGGGCAGAAACGCCGGAATCTGGTCAGCCTTCTACCGGCGTGGCCGGCACCGGGAATCTGGGGAACCTGCTGGGTAACAAGCTTGAGTCTTCCAACGTGGATCTGAGCAAAGAGATGGTCAACATGATCGTCTATCAGCGCAACTATCAGTCCAACTCGCAGACCATCAAAACCCAGTCTGAACTCCTTCAGATCCTGGCTAATCTGGGCTAAAGGCTGCTGCTATGGATCGCGCAATATATACCGCCATGGGCGCGGCAAATGCCGCCCTCAACCGTCAGGCCGTCACGTCAAATAACCTGGCGAATGCCACCACGACCGGATTTCGGGCACAGCTCGCGGCTTTCCGCGCTGTGCCGGTAAATGGTCCGTCCGTCGCCACCCGTACGCTGGTGACGGAATCCACGCCTTACCACGACGATTCGATGGGCGCCATCAACCAGACCGGACGCAATCTCGACGTTGCCCTGCCACAAAATGGCTGGCTGGCGGTCGCCTTGCCGGACGGTACTGAGGCTTACACCCGCTCGGGCAATATTGCCGTCGACAGCGAAGGTCTGCTGAGCATCAGAGGAATGCCGGTTCTCGGCGACGGTGGCCAGATTAACGTGCCACCGCAGTCTGAACTGACCATTGCGCCGGACGGGACGATCACCGCACTCGGTGCCGGTGATGAACCGACCGCGCTGGCGCAGGTGGGCAGGCTGAAGATGGTGAATTCACCCCTTCAGGATCTGACGCACGGCGATGACGGGTTGTTCCATATCTCTCCACAATCGCCAAACGCCGGGCTGGCTCAGCTCCCTGCGGATCCTGATTTACAGCTGATCCCGGGCGCGCTGGAAAGCAGCAACGTCAATCCCGCTAAATCGATGGTGGACATGATTGCGACCGCGCGCGGCTTTGATATGAACATGAAAGTCATCAGTGCAGTGGATGACAACGAAAAGAAAGCTAACCAGCTACTGAGCATGGGCTAAGAGGAAATTCAGCATGATCCGTTCTTTATGGATTGCCAAAACAGGTCTTGAAGCACAACAGACCAACATGGATGTCATCTCCAATAACCTGGCAAACGTGAGCACCAACGGTTTCAAACGCCAGCGTGCGGTGTTTGAAGACTTGCTTTATCAGACCCTGCGCCAGCCCGGTGCTCAGTCTTCCGAGCAGACCACTATTCCTTCCGGTTTGCAGCTGGGTACCGGTGTTCGTCCCGTGGCGACCGAGCGTATTCACAGCCAGGGCAGCCTGACGCAAACCAATAAAAGTAAGGATCTGGCGATCGAAGGTCACGGGTTCTTCCAGGTGTTGCTGCCCGATGGCACCACCGGTTACAGCCGCGACGGGTCATTCCAGTTTGATCAGAACGGTCAGCTGGTCACCGCCAGCGGGTATCAGGTTCAGCCTGCGATCACCATTCCGCAAGATGCTGACACCCTGACCGTCGGCAACGACGGCATCGTGAGCGTCACCGTACCGGGCCAGACTGCGCCGCAACAGGTCGGGCAGCTGACGTTAAGCACGTTCATCAATGATTCCGGTCTGGAAAGTATCGGTGAAAACCTTTACCGCGAAACCCAGGCTTCCGGCGCGCCGAACGAAACAACGCCCGGTCTGAACGGGGGCGGCACCCTGAAACAGGGCTATGTCGAAACCTCAAACGTTAACGTGGCGGAAGAGCTGGTCAACATGATCCAGACTCAGCGTGCCTACGAAATTAACAGTAAAGCCGTTTCAACGTCCGACCAGATGTTGCAACGCCTCACACAACTTTAATTCTGTTTAAACCTGAATCCTGTTTAAACCTGAATCCTGTTTAAGCCCGAATCGTTTTTAAACCTTAATCGTATTTAGAAGCCTCAAAGCACCCATACGCCCGGCCTCTGTCCTGCAGACGGGGGCCGCTTTATGGCTGCTTAAGCCTGTAGTGGATGAAATGAAAAACCAGCTTTCTTCTCTGTATCCCGTCCTGTTGCCGAACCGCACACGTGCCGCCAGCCAGCTGATCGCGGCCGGTGCGCTGACGTTGCTTCTGACGGGATGCGCTTATCTTCCTCACAAACCTTTAGTCGATGGCGTCACGACAGCCAGTCCGGCGGCGGCAGCCACCACTACCGCTAACGGGTCTGTATTTCAAACCGGGCAGGCGATGAGCTACGGCTATCAGCCGATGTTTGAAGACCGCAGACCCCGCAACGTGGGCGACACGCTGACCATTGTGCTGCAGGAAAATGTCAGCGCCAGCAAAAGTTCTTCGGCCAATGCCAACCGTGGCGGATCCACCGACCTTTCTGTTGATGCGGTGCCCGGTATGCTGGCCGGTTTACTGGGCGGTGACCGCGCCGCGACCTCGATCAGTGGCAAAAATGATTTCTCCGGCAAAGGCGGCGCTGCGGCGAAAAACACCTTCAGCGGCACGATCACCGTCACCGTTCAGCAACTGCTGGAAAACGGCAACCTGAAAGTCGTGGGCGAGAAGCAAATCGCCATCAATCAGGGAACGGAGTTCATCCGTTTTTCCGGTGTGGTTAACCCGCGAACCATCAGCAGCAGTAACACGGTTATCTCCACTCAGGTGGCGGACGCCCGCATCGAATACGTCGGTAACGGCTACATCAACGAAGCGCAACAGATGGGCTGGTTGCAGCGTCTGTTCCTGAATTTATCCCCTTATTAATGGTTAACAGACGACAGTTATGAAAACTTCATTTCTCTCGCTGTGCCTGACGCTGTTCTGTGGCCTGATTTTCATCATGCCGCAGAATGTACAGGCAGAGCGTATTCGCGATTTAACATCGATTCAGGGTATTCGCAGCAATTCCCTGATGGGTTACGGGCTGGTGGTCGGCCTTGACGGCACCGGCGACCAGACCATGCAAACGCCTTTCACTACCCAAAGCCTGAGCAATATGTTGTCCCAGCTGGGGATCACCGTGCCCGCAGGTACCAACATGCAGCTGAAAAATGTGGCGGCTGTGATGGTGACTACCGATTTGCCTCCTTTCGCACGGCCGGGCGAGAAAATCGACGTGGTGGTGTCTTCGCTGGGTAATGCGAAAAGTCTGCGTGGCGGCACATTATTAATGACGCCACTCAAGGGTGTGGATAACCAAATTTATGCGCTGGCGCAGGGGAATTTACTGGTCTCCGGTGCGGGGGCGCAAAGCGGCGGCAGCCGTGTGCAGACCAATCAGCTTAACGGCGCGCGCATCAGCGGCGGCGCCACGGTAGAACGTGAAGTGCCGGCCAGTTTTGCTCAGGAAAATACGCTGCGCCTGCAACTTAACGATGATGATTTCACCGTCGCCCAGCAGATCAGCGATGAGATTAACCGCCGCTTCGGGGGGGCAACCGCCGTCGCGGAAGACTCGCGCACCGTGAAGTTGTTTGCCCCGTCCGGCAGTGCCGCCAAAGTGCGCTTCCTGGCCGATGTGCAGAACATCCCGATCCGTATCGGCATTATGGATGCCAAAGTGATCGTCAACTCCCGCACCGGTTCGGTGGTGATGAACCGCCATGTGACGCTGGACGCTTGTGCGGTGGCGCAGGGTGATCTGACCGTCGAAGTCTCGCGCAGCAATCAGGTCAGTCAGCCGGATACACCTTTCGGCGGCGGTCAGACGGTGGTGACACCGAATACGCAGATCTCCGTACGTGAGCAAAATGGTTCGCTGCAACGGGTGAATACCAGTGCTGATCTCAATAACGTGGTCCGTGCGCTGAACAGCCTGGGCGCGACGCCGAACGATCTGATGTCGATTTTGCAGTCGATGAAAAGTGCCGGTTGTCTGCGCGCCAAACTGGAGACCAACTGATGAGCAGCTCACCGCTGACTTCCGGTGCGGCGTTTGATGTCCGCGGCCTTGATGCCCTGAAGCGCGAAGTTAAAAGTAATTCGCAGGAAGGGATCAAAGCGGCGGCTAAGCAGATGGAAGGCATGTTTATCCAGATGATGCTTAAAAGTATGCGCGACGCCTCTTTTAAGGATGGCCTGCTGAACAGCCAGCAGTCGGATATGTTCACCTCCATGTATGACCAGCAGATCTCTCAGGACATTGCCTCGCAAAGCAAAATGGGGTTTGCCGACCTGATGGTCAGACAAATGGGGGGAGAAGTGACGCCGGTGACGAATACACCCGGTGTTGCTCCGGCACCTTATGTGCTCAACGGCGGCGGGTATGCGTCCCGCGTCCCGCTGAGCCGGTCTGAGCAGATGACATCTGAAAGCCTGAGCGCGGCGCAATATTCCCGGGGAACAGAGAAAAACAGCCACTTTATTTCCCGGATGCTTGAACCCGCAATAGCGGCGGCAAAGAAAAGTGGTATTCCGCATCAGCTGATTATTGCCCAGGCGGCGCTGGAGTCAGGCTGGGGAAATAAAGAAATTACCACAACAAATGGTAAACCAAGTCATAACTTATTCGGAATAAAAGCCACGCCGGACTGGAAAGGTGAATCGACAGAAATAACCACCACCGAGTTTGTCAACGGCACGGCGCAAAAGGTCAAAGCCGCGTTTCGCGTATATCCGTCTTATTCTGAAGCGCTGGCCGATTACACGTCTCTTCTGACGAATAATCCACGTTATCAAAATGTTGCGCGTTCAGGCTCACCGGAAAGGGCGGCGCACGCCCTGCAGTCAGGCGGATATGCCACCGATCCGGCGTATGCGAAAAAATTGATCAGCATCATTAATCAGGTGAAAGGAAATATCAGTCAGGGCGTGAATGCTTATAAAACCGATCTTTCTTCAATTTTTTAGCTTTCGGCGTTTTAGTTTATTTTCGAAGTACCGATAGATTAAACAGGTGCGAATTTTCCTAGAGAATAATTCTGGACAAAGGCGCTAACAACTTTAGCCAAGAACACAATGTTGGTGATTTATGAATCTTTTTAATCTGGCTCAGAGCGGGCTCAGCTCAGCACAGGCAGCGATGAATGTCGTGGGCAACAATATGAACAATGCCTTAACGCCAGGCTACAGCCGACAGAGTATTATTCTGGGCGAAGCGGGCGGCAGAACCACCGGTTCCGGCTACTTCGGTTACGGGGTTCAGGTGAACGGTGTTCAGCGCGCTTATAACGGATTTGTGAATAACCAGCTGCGCGGCGCGTACACAGAATCATCAAGCCAGGTCGGGCGTTATCAGCAGCTGACCCAGATTGATAATATGCTGGGTGATGACACCAGCAACATTTCCACTTCGCTGAACAGCATCTTTAAATCGCTTGAGGAAATGAGCGCCGATCCGGTCAGCCAGGCCGCGCGTCAGGGGGCGTTAGCCCAGTTCAAGGCGATTTCTTACCAGTTCAATACCCAGAGCAATACCCTCAACGGGCTGGAAAAAAGCACCAACACCCAAATTTCTCAGAGTGTTTCTGACATCAACGCCGATGCCAAACAGCTCGCAAAACTCAATGACGAAATCGCCAAGATCCACGGACGCACCGGCGATCTTCCGGCTGATCTGCTCGATCAGCGCGATGCATTGTTAGAACGCCTGAGCACGCAGGTGGGCATCAAGGTCAACGAAAACACCACCACGGGTCGTGTGGACGTGACGCTGTCCAACGGTATGCCGCTGGTGAACGGTAACCGCTCTTACGCGCTTGAAGCGTCGGTTTCCGCTGAAGATCCTTCCAAAACGGTTGTGGCTTACGTCGATGCCTCAGGCAACAAAATGCTGCTTGATGAAGACAAAATGAGCGGCGGCAAGCTGGGCGGATTATTTAAGTTCCGCAATGAGGATCTGGTCGAAGCCCGTAACCAGCTAAACCAGCTGGCTTTGCAAATGGCTAACCGCTTCAACGAGGTCAATGCCGCAGGGTTCGATCTCGACGGCAATCCGGGCGGTAACATTTTCAATATTGCTGACCCGACCGCACTGGCAAACCGTGGAAATACCGGCGACAGCTCGCTGGACGTGTCCTTCTCCGATATCAGCAAAGTGAAGTCAGAGGATTACACCTTAACCTTCAAAGGCCCGAACGATACTGACTGGGAAGTGACCACGGCAGATGGCAGAACCATCAACCCGACTGTCGGCACTAACGGCGAACTGGAGTTTGAAGGGGTGTCCATCAAACCGCAGGGAACGCCTCAGCCGGGTGACAGTTTCGTGATGAACCCGACAGCGGGCGCGGCCGGAAAGCTCAGCGTGGCTATTACCAAAGGCGACCAGATCGCAGCATCGAGTAAAAGCGGCGAAGAGAGCAATAACGAAAACATCAAGGATATGCTGGCGATCAAGACCGAAACGCTGATTGGCAACGGCACGCTCACCGAAGCCTATTCCAGTCTGGTCAGCTCCGTCGGTTCTTCCATGACCGCGCTTAAGGCAGATAACGAAACAACGTCCAAAGCCACCGCCGCTATCGAATTCGAGAAGCAGTCGGTTTCCGGCGTGGATCTGATGGAAGAGTCGGTCAAGATCCAGATGTACACCCAGTATTATCAGGCCAATGCACAAGTGTTGCAGGCTGCGAACACACTCTTTGACACTCTGTTGAGTCTCCGCTAACCCGTGAATGTGTCACGGGCTGCGTGGCACGCTATTAAGGATGATTGTGATGCGCCTTAGCACTCAGTATATGTTTCAAAACAATATCAACAGCCTCTCCAGTTCGATGAATACCGCTAACGGTATCAGTATGCGTTTATCCGCAGGTCAGCGGTTGCTGAACCCTTCTGATGACCCGTCAGGCGCGGCGCAGGCCATCATCTACCAGAACTCTCTGGCGAATATGAAGCAGTTTGATTCGGCCCGTGGTTTTGCGAAAGACGCTCTGAACTTTGAAGATAATACCCTCAACTCGCTGGGTAATATTCTGACCAAGAACCTGAGTGAAAAAATCGTAGCGGCAGGCAAAGGTACGATGTCTGATGCTGACCGTCAGGCGGTGGCGACGGAACTGCAGGGGATCCGCGACAACATGCTGGATCTGGGCAATGCCAAAAACAGCAATGGCCGCTACGTTTTCGCCGGTTATAACACCGGAACCGCGCCGTTCGAAAAAGACGGCACCTACATTGGCGGCAATACGGCCATGACGCAGATTGTGGCTGACAGCACGGAAATGCAGGTCGGACACACCGGCAGTGACGTGTTCATGAGCGGAACGCCGGACGACCTGCTTGCCCAGCTCGACAGCGCCATTGCTGCACTCAATACCCCGATTACCGATGACGCGGGACGCGAAGCCCTGCAAAAGACGCTGGATGGCGTGAACGTGTCCATCAAAAAAGGCATCGATAATTTAGGGCGGATTCAGGCAGAAGTCGGGACCAATCTTCAGCAAATTGACGCCCTGAACGCCACGTCAATGGTTCAGAAAATCAACGTGGAAAGCAGCCTGCAAGAGACTGTCGGGTCTGATTATTCCACGTTTATCACGCTGGTGAGTCAGTCAAAAATGGCCGAATTTAGCCTGAATGCCTCAATGATGGTTTTCCAGACCATGCAGAAGATGAATATTTTTAACATGTAAATCCGTGCATGACTGAGAACGGCAGCATCCGCGCGATCACTGCGTTATTACGATGTCGTATGAGGGGCAGTATGTTTAAAGGATTAAAGATCTCGACAGGCATTACCGGCATTATCGCGACGCTGGCGTTGTTTATCGTGGTGATTGCCGGACTGAGTCTGATGAATGCGATGTCAGCGAAAAGCAACTTCGTCCGCATGGCCACCTCTGTGGACAACACCACTGAGATGCAACATGCCGTCTTTAATCTCAACGGCGGCCTGGCGCATGTGAACGCCCTGATGCTGCAAACCAGTCTGCATCGTCAGGTAAATCCTGAGGCAGTCACGACCGTTCAGGGGATTTTCGCGCAGGCGGAAACCAATATTAAAGCTTTTATGGCGACGCCGTTTAATTCGGAAGAGGAAAAACAGGCTGCCGGTGATCTGAGCAAACAATTTGAAAAAGTGCTCAGCCTGTCGCGGGACAAACTCCGTTACATCGCTGACCCGGCTCAGTTACCTGACGCGCTGGATCAGGAATGGAATGAGCGGATGTCGCTGCGGGATAAAATCGACACCTATGCCGCGATTTCAGCCCGGCAGAATCAGGGATACATCGATCAGGCGGATCGCGATTATCACAACATGATCATTATGGCTGTCATTGTCCTGCTGATATCGGTTGCCGTGACGGTGACCAACCGTATCTGGGTGCGCCACGCGCTGGTGCTGCGGATGGAACAAACTTCCCGTTCGATCAGGATGATTGCCAGCGGTGATCTGCGTCAGAAAATTGAAACCGGTAATCCGAATGAACTGGGGCTGATGCTGGCAGAACTGGAAAGTATGCGTCTTTCCCTGACGGAAACCGTGTCCGGCGTGCAGCAGGGCGTTAAACAGATTTACCTGAATGCTCAGGAAATTGCGCAGGGTAATAACAATCTCTCTGCCCGCACTGAGGAACAGGCGTCGGCGTTGCAGGAAACGGCGGCCAGCATGGAAGAGCTGAAAACCACCTTGCGTCATAATGCCGACAATGCACATACCGCGCGTCAGCTGGCCGAAGGTGCGAGCAGTAACGCGCACAAAGGTGGCAATGTGGTGTCTGACCTTGATGGGATCATGCAGGAGATCACCAAAAGCTCCCGGCAGATTGCTGACATCAACCATGTCATCGACAGCATTGCCAGTCAGACCAATATACTGGCGCTGAATGCCGCGGTTGAGGCGGCCAGAGCCGGAGAGCAGGGGCGTGGTTTTGCCGTTGTGGCCAGTGAAGTGCGCAATCTGGCAAAACGCAGTGCGGATGCGGCAAAAGAGATCGGCCAGCTGATCACCACCTGTGTCAATAATATGAGCACCGGTTCTCAGCAGGTGGAACAGGCCGGAAGGGTAATGAAGGAGATTGTTAATTCCGTCACCCAGGTCACCGATATTATGGGTGAAATAGCGTCAGCCTCTGATGAGCAAAGTGCCGGGATTAATCAGATTGCCCAGGCCGTCAATGAAATGGATCATGTCACGCAGCAGAACGCGTCGATGGTAGAAGAAGCCGCGCTGGCATCCAGTAATCTGGAAGCACAAACGGAATCTCTGGAAAAAATCGTCGGGAAATTTTCTCTCAATGAGAAGGACGTTACCGCTGACGGAGAACAAAAAATAAAGACAGCCTCTTATACGCCCAGTATCACCGGTAACAAAGTAACACCCAAAATTATCCCGGCGTTACAGGAAGAAGAATGGGAGACGTGTTAAATCAATCTCAGCGATTATAATTTTAATTAATTTACAAATATCGGTAGTGATAATTCAGAGCGTGATGATTTCGGGCGGATGATCGAAATTTAACAGCCGGATTGCGCAATATAATTCGGTCTTATCAGGCTATATGATTTCAGATTATTCCTTAATAATTGTTATCCCTTTTATACGCCGGATGTCGTAATTGTGAATGGTATTTACACCCATGTTGGAGTGGTGCAAAAGGACGAGTTGTGGTTGAAATACCGTTATTTAGTTCGTCACGAAGCACTACGGTTACAGGCCAGATTACCCGCATGCGTAGAGCTGGATGACCTCATTCAGGCTGGTGCAATTGGGATGCTGACGGCCATTGACCAGTTCGACCCCAAGAAAGGGATCGGCATGAGTACCTATGTCACTCAACGTGTGCGCTGGGCGATGATAGATGAATTACGCGATCGCGACTGGGTTCCCCGGCGGGTCCGCACTAATGCCAGAGAAATTTCTGCCGCCATTCGGGAAATTGAGCAGCAGACCGGCGGTATCGCTTCAGAGGCGGAAGTGGCTGCCTTTATGGGGATTTCGCTGGAAGAATACCAGCAGATGTTAGTGGATACTAACAGCAGCCAGTTCTATTCCCTGGAAGAGTTACAGGAAGAATCCGTCAGTGATGTTGAGCAGCCGGGCGCACAGCATGAGATGCTCAATCCATTACATGAATTAATGAAAGGCAAGCTGGCGAAACAAGTGAGCCAGCTGATTAAAGAACTTCCGGAACGTGAGCAGGTGTTGTTGAATTTGTATTATCAGCAGGAACTGAACATGAAGGAAGTGGGCATTATTTTGGGTGTCACGGAAACAAGGGTTAGCCAGTTACACAGCCAGGCGATCAAACGAATTCGCGCCAGAATGGATGCGCTTAAATAAAGCGTGTAGGAATTTTCCTACCCGGTTTAAATATTATGTAGGACGTTTGTAAATTTTTATAGTATAGCGATTAAATAGGGGTTTATATCAAGGATAAAGTAATTCTTAGTGAGGTTTTCGCTCTGAAGCGTTGAGCTTTTAGGTCATTACCGTTATTATTCAAATAATGATTTCCAGCGCCATTTTTACTTTGAAATATGAGGTAAGATGGGGAGTCCCTATTTGTCAGCGACAACTCTTATGTTGCCGGTTGAATGCGGAGTCTGACCGGGGAAATGTCATTATTTGTCATCATGACAAAGCCGTCGTAATGACAAAAATAATCAATAGTTTACTACTTCTTGTGTGGTAGTTATTGCTGAACCTATAGCTTCAATTATTTATTTTCAACGAATTAATTAACGTCCTTTCACCGACAATCCGTAAAGGATCGAGTAACGAAAAAATGAATATAGACAACGTTGACGAACAGCTTCAAAGAATTCATGACATTAACCTTTCTTACCTGCTGCTGGCTCAGCAATTGATCAGAGAAGATAAGTTTGCTGCAGGATTTCGCCTCGGGCTGACTGAAGCAACGATAGATGCACTGAAAGAACTTTCTCTGCCGCAACTGATAAAACTGGCCTCTACCAACCAGTTAATTTGTCGCCTGCGCGTAGATAACGAAATTGTGATCGATAACCTGACGAAAGATTCACGTATCGAAGCCTTACAGCAAATTCATACAGGGATCATTTTATCCACCAATCTGCTTAACTCACTCTCGGAGAACAGCCCTACACCAGGTTAACGGATTAATGGATTAATGGAGAATGTGGTTATGAGCGAAAAAAGTATTTTACAAGAAATCAAAGAAGTCCAGATTGCCATGCAGCTGATTTCCTTTGGTGCCCGTATGCAGATGCTGGAGAGTGAAACCAGTTTAAGTCGCAGAAGATTATTACGTCTTTACAAAGAGTTAAGAGGATGTCCGCCCCCGAAAGGAATGTTACCGTTTTCCGAAGACTGGTTTATGGCGTGGGAGCAAAATATTCATTCATCTATGTTCTATAACATCCATCTTTATATACAGAAAACCGAACCTTGTCGCCCGATTGAAGCCACGGTGAAAGCCTATCGCTTATATCTGGAACAATGTCCGACGCCTCCGGGTGAAAAACCTGTACTGGGTTTAACACGCGCATGGACGTTATTACGGTTTATCGATTGTGGAATTATAGAGCATACAGAATGTTGTATTTGCGGTGGCGGTTTCGTTGTCACGAGTGAACACTCGAAGAATCCTTTTACCTGTAGCTTATGCAGTCCGCCTTCGCGCGCCATTAAAAAGTGCAAAGTGGCCGATTCCTCAACGGATCACGCGGCCAGTTCTGCGGCAAATTAAAATAAGCCGTTAAAAATGTTGTTGAAACCTGGTGTCGCCACGATGTGATACGGCCTCCCCGTATGTCAATTTTATGGCTACTGAACACATGGGTAAGATCTGGATATTGAATTATTTAAGGAGCACATGTGCTAGTCATTATTGGATACGTGGTTGTTATTCTAACTGTTTTTGGCGGGTTCGTGATAACCGGCGGACAGCTCGGTGCACTGTATCAGCCGGCAGAACTGTTAATTATCGGGGGGGCAGGTGTGGGGGCATTTATTGTCGGGAATAACGGCAAATCCATTAAAGCCACGCTGAAAGCCTTTCCTCATTTATTACAAAGTTCACGTTACACCAAAGCGCTTTATATGGACCTGATGGCCATGATGTTTCTGCTGCTGACCAAAGCCAGACAGAACGGCATGATGAACCTGGAAAGCGATATTGAAGATCCGCAGAACAGTCCCATATTTTCCGCTTATCCCCGTTTGCTGGCTGATGCCTCACTGATGAACTTCGTTGTCGATTATCTGCGCCTGATGATAAGCGGCAGCATGAATTCGTATGAAATCGAAGCGCTGATGGATGAGGAAATCGAAACCTGTGAACACGAACATGAAGTCCCGGCTAACAGCCTGAACGTGATTGGTGACGCCTTCCCGGCTTTTGGTATCGTTGCCGCGGTGATGGGCGTGGTGAATGCGCTGGCGGCCGCTGACCGTCCGGCGGCCGAGCTGGGTGAGCTTATCGCTCACGCCATGGTGGGAACGTTCCTCGGTATTTTACTGGCGTATGGATTTGTCTTGCCGCTGGCCTCTGTGCTGCGTCAAAAGAGCGCCGAGCAAATCAAAATGCTGCAATGCATCAAGGTGACATTGCTCTCCAGCATGAATGGCTATGCGCCGCAGATTGCGGTGGAGTTTGGGCGTAAAACGCTGTTCTCCAGTGAGCGTCCAACCTTTATTGAGCTTGAAGAACATGTGCGCGAAGCGAAGTCCTCGGCCAGCTCGGAAAGCACGCCATCATGAACAAAAGTCCCGGTCCGGTAATCATTGTCCGTAAGCGCAAAAAGCATAAACACGGCCATCACGGCGGTTCGTGGAAAATTGCGTACGCAGACTTTATGACGGCCATGATGGCCTTCTTTTTGGTCATGTGGCTGCTGTCATCCTCAACTCCTTTGCAACGTGAACAAATCGCGGATTACTTCAAGATGCCGCTGAAAATGGCGATGGGCAAAGGGGATAAAGCCAGCCTGAGCAGCAGCGTGATACCCGGCGGCGGGGATGATTTCATGAAGCAGGACGGCGAGGTATTCAAACAAACGCTCACCCGGCTCGACAGGCAAAAGAATGCGCAAAATTTACGACGCGCCCATGAAAAACTGGAAAGCCTGATCCACAACGATCCTCGTCTGAGCGATTTCCAGTCTAACCTGCGCCTCTCCCTGACCGATGACGGATTGCTTATCCAGATCATCGATACGCAGGAACGGCCGATGTTCAAAGTCGGCAGTAAAACGCCGGAGCCTTATATGCGCGACATTCTTCAGGCGCTGGTGCCGGTGCTCAATGAACTGCCCAACCGTATCAGCCTGACCGGGCATACGGATTCACTGCCTTATGCCAACGGCGAAGCCGGTTATGGCAACTGGGAGCTTTCCTCCGATCGTGCCAATGCCTCTCGCCGTGCCTTAGTCTCCGGTGGCCTGGCCGATAATAAATTCCTGCGCGTCATTGGTACTGCCGACAGGATGAGCCTGGAAAATCTGCGTCCCGATGATCCGGTAAACCGCCGTATCAGTATTCTGGTTCTCAGCATTAATAAAGAAAAATCGATTCTGGAAGAGGATACGGTTTTGCAGCAGGTCACCGACAACCAGGGCAGTGAGAAAATTAAAGCTGAACTGAAAAAAATGTCAGGCGGCGTTGAGACTGAGCCTGCCGGTTCGGTTGTCGTCAATCCTTTACAGCAATCTTCTCAGGGACAAGGTCATTAAAAATGGATATCAGCGATTTTTACCAAACCTTCTTTGATGAGGCAGATGAGCTCCTGGCTGATATGGAAAGGCACCTTCTGGAGCTGGATTTCATGTCGCCCGACAAGGAAATGCTGAATGCCATCTTTCGTGCCGCTCACTCGATAAAAGGAGGAGCAGGAACCTTTGGATTTACGGTTCTGCAGGAAACGACGCACATCATGGAAAACTTACTGGATGACGCCAGACGGGGAGAGCTGACGCTCACTGACGCCATCATAAATCTGTTTCTGGAGAGCAAAGATATTATGCAAGATCAGCTTGATGCGTATAAATCCTCGCAAGAGCCTGACCAGGAAAGTTTCCGCTATATCTGTGAAGCGCTCCGCCAAATTGCACTGGAAGATAAACACTCCGCCACGTCAGCAGCGTCTGCCGCAGAAGCACCTGCTGAACAAACTGCTGAACAACCGGCAGCGCAGCCGGTTCCGGTCAGCGCTGAAACCCGCGGTGAGATGCTGAACGTCAGACTGAGCGGGATTTCAGCGTCAGATAAAACCGTGCTTCTGGAAGAACTGGCTAATCTGGGCGACGTGCTGAGTCATCAGCAGGGTGAAGATTCGCTCGAGGTTGCGTTGCAGACCGGCGTCTGTGCCGACGATATTCTCGCGGTACTCTGTTTTGTGCTGGAACCCGGACAAATTACGATTACTGCAGGCAACGCAAAACCGGCAACCTCCGTGGCGCCTGTGCAGGACGTTCCCGCGCAGGAAATGCCTCAGAAAGACACGCAGCCGGAAGAAAAACCGCTGGCAGAAAAAGCCGTCGCCGCGCCGCCTGCTCCCGCGACAAAGCCTAAAGCCACACCACGCGCACAACCTGCCGAGTCCAACAGTCTGCGTGTGGCGGTAGAAAAGGTAGATCAAATCATTAATCAGGTCGGCGAGCTGATCATCACGCAGGCCATGTTATCGCAGCTTTCCGGCGTGCTGGATCCGACCCTTCACGACACCCTCATCAGCAGCATCGGGCAAATGGAACGCAATGCGCGTGATTTGCAGGAATCGGTGATGTCGATCCGCATGATGCCGATGGAATATGTGTTCAGCCGCTTCCCGCGTCTGGTTCATGATCTGGGCAGCAAACTGAACAAAGACATCGAACTGACGCTGCGCGGCGGGTCGGCAGAGCTGGATAAAAGCCTGATCGAACGCATTATTGATCCGCTGACGCATCTGGTGCGCAACAGTCTGGATCATGGCATTGAACCTGCGCAGGTGCGACTGGAGAAAGGCAAACCGGCAAAAGGTAATCTGATCCTGTCTGCTGAACACCACGGCGGCAGCATTGTGATTGAAGTGATCGATGATGGCGCCGGACTTAACCGCGAGAAGATCCTCGCACGCGCACACTCGCAGGGGCTGGCGGTCAGTGAAAACTGGAGCGACAAAGAAATCTGGATGCTTATCTTTGCTGCCGGGTTCTCTACCGCAGAAAAAGTCACCGATGTTTCAGGTCGTGGCGTCGGGATGGACGTGGTGCGCAGGAATATTCTGGCAATGGGCGGTCATGTCGAAATCCATTCTGAGCAGGATAAAGGCACCACTATCCGCATCATTCTGCCGCTGACGCTGGCGATCCTCGACGGCATGTCTGTCCGGGTGGGCGAGGAAATCTATGTCCTGCCGCTCGGCACGGTGATGGAATCCCTGAAACCGTCGGAAAGCGCGCTTTACAATATGGCCGGTGATGAACAGATGCTGTTAGTGCGCGGCGAATATCTGCCGCTGATTGAGCTGCATCAGGTCTTTAATATTGAAAGTGAAATCCGCCAGGCCAGCGACGGTATTGCGGTCATTCTGGAAAGTGCGGGTTGCCGCTATGCCTTGCTGGTTGATCAGCTTATTGGTCAGCATCAGGTCGTGGTGAAAAACCTTGAGCTTAATTACCGTAAAGTGCCGGGTATTTCCGCCGCTACTATATTAGGCGATGGCAGCGTCGCATTGATCCTCGACGTGGTTGCTCTTTTAACGCTGAGTAAGAATAAAAAGATCGCCGCCAAAAAAAATCAACTTGTCCCTACTGCGTAAGGTAATTTCATGCATTTTTCCGGAACAGAAAAACAATTTAGCGAAAAGAATGTGGATCAGGAATACCTGGTTTTCACATTAGGTAATGAAGAATACGGGATCGAGATCCTCAAAGTTCAGGAGATCCGCGGTTGCGATCGTGCGACACGTATTGCCAACTCACCTGATTTTATTGTCGGGATCACTAATCTTCGCGGCGTTATTGTGCCGATTATAGATCTGCGGGTGAAATTCCAGCTTGAGTCTGCGGAAATTAACGATAATACCGTCACGATTGTGTTGAATCTGTGTAACCGCGTGGTGGGCATTGTCGTTGATGGCGTGTCTGACGTGCTTTCCCTGAAAGCGGATCAGATCAAACCGGCACCGGATTTCACCGTCACGCTGTCCACTGAGTATCTGCTGGGCCTCGGGTCGCTCGATGACCGTATGCTGATCCTGGTCGATATCGAAAAACTGCTGAACAGTGACGAAATGGAAATTGTCGAAAAAATGGCGGACGCCACCTACGAATAATGCCGGTTGTGAATGACAGGTTTTTAATGACAATCGGATAACCGTCTGCCAGAAGCTGCTGCAAACCTCAAAATCATTAATTTATATCAAGAGAGCCTTTCTTAAAAAGTCAGGCTTTCTGTGTTTATTATGCCAGCAAGCATAACCGCTTATTACAATCATGTTATGAAACTTAACAGGAAACTTTATTTTGTTATCATTAATCAGTATTAGAAAAATGGTCCAGGGCCATCTTTATGTTATTGCCTTTTCATTTATCCTTCTTGCGGGATTAAGTTTAAAAATATCGGATATCTCTCGCAGTAATTTTCAGGATATTACCAACTTAAACAGCCGGGTGAAGTTATTAGATCAGGCCATGTATAAGTTAATGCTGATGCGCGGTAATGTTCTTTTTCTTAAGGCCGCGTCTTTATCGAATGAACAGGTATCAGATGAGTGGGCTACCGCCATTAATGCCCATAACAGTAATATCCGTCGCAGCATTGATCAGTGGGTAAAAGAGAAAAATACTGACGCCTACACGCAGGAGTTATCAGACAAGGCTGGTGCGCTGTTTATGCAGATCACCGATACCTACATGACGTTCTTCAAAGATATTCATGGCAGTGCCGCGGTGATTGATAAGACCGATGATTTGATCACCGAACTTGAAACCGTCACCGGCAGTTATTACACCGTAGCCGATAAGCTCACTACTCAGTACAAAGAGAGAGCCGATTTTTTACATGACCTGTTATGGATAACAATCGCCATTGTCGTGGTGTTGTTTGTGATTTTGTATGTCTCACTTTCGCGCTATATCACCCGCATGGTGATCAGCCGTTTGTCCGAAGCTTCCGCGATCTTCTCGGCAATCAGTCAGGGAGAACTGGCGAGTCAGGTGCCGGATTATGGCCGTAATGAAATGGGTAAACTGTTCAGCAGCATTGAAGAAATGCGCGCTTCGCTGGTGAATATCATTTCCGGCGTGAAGGGGGTGGCGGTCAACCTGCGCCATAATGCCGTTGAAATTGCCCATGGTAACCAGGATTTGTCTTCGCGAACTGAAGAACAGGCCAGCGCCCTGCAACAGACTGCGGCCAGTATGGAAGAGATCAAAACCACGGTCGAAAACAATACGGCACATGCCCGTGAGGCCAATCATCTTGCTAACGAAGCAAAACAGATGGCCGACAGCGGTTCACAAATCATGGTCGATGTGGTCCGCTCAATGGGCACGATTGCCAGCCATGCCACGCAGATTTCGAACATTATCAAAGTGATCGACGGCATTGCCAGCCAGACCAACATTCTTGCCCTGAACGCGGCGGTGGAAGCCGCACGTGCCGGTGAGCAGGGGCGTGGATTTGCTGTTGTGGCAACCGAAGTGCGTAATCTGGCGCAACGCAGCGCCGATGCCGCCAAAGAAATCCGCGGGCTGATTGAACATTCAGTTCAGGATACCGAAGCGGGCAGTAAACGCGTCGATACGGCCAAAGATACGATTGGCGATATTGTTGAAATTGTCAGTAAAGTCAGCAACATCATGCAGGATATCACTCAGGCTTCTGAAGAACAGAACATGGGGATTCAGCAGGTGGCAGTGGCGATTAACCAGATGGATGTGGTGACCCAGCAAAATGCGGCGTTAGTTGAGGAATCAGCGGCGATAACGGTGATGATGGATGAACGCACCGGTGAGCTGGAAAGTATGGTGTCGGTTTTCCATACTGAAACAGAACGCCAGGAAGCCTGAACCCGGAACGTTAATTAAATAACGTCTGTAAGTACTGAGAGATACTATTAAAGGGTGGCAGCGTATTCTGTCGCCCTTTTTTATTGCTGATGTTTTTTATTAAGCTTATTTACTGTTGTGATCTAACCGGCAATAAAAAATCCCCCCGGTCCGTGAAGACCGGGGGGATTTGATACTGACTACACTATGACTGACTCGCGTATTACAAACTGACTTAGCGCAGCAGAGACAGTACGTTCTGCGGAACCTGGTTAGCCTGTGCCAGTACGCTCACGCCTGCGGACTGCAGGATGTTCGCACGGCTCATGTTAGACACTTCAGATGCGAAGTCAGCATCGAGGATACGTGAACGGGATTCAGACAGGTTGTTCACGGTGCTGTTCAGGTTGCTGATAACAGAATCGAAACGGTTCTGTACCGCACCCAGACCGGAGCGCAGTTCATCAACCTTTGCCAGTGCATCGTCAATCGCTTTCAGCTGACCAACGCCTGCCAGTTGATCGGCAGTCGCAGCAGCACCTTTAGAGAAGGACACGGTATCAGCCGCGCCGCCAGACCCTGCGCTGAAGGTTGCTTTCATGGTGACAGCCACATCCGCGCCGGTAGAGTCTTTACCCACAGCGACGTAAACAGTGTTGCCGCTGCCGTCTTTGGTGGAGTAGATTTCGCCGGTGCCGCCTGAGCCAAAGGCTTCAGTTTTCATGTTATCCATATCAGTCTGGCTCAGAACCGCATTGGCTGCAGTACCGGAAGCATCACCGCTGACTTTAGAACCGACGCTCAGTTTGGTGGAGACTTTAGTGGCGTCGAAACCATCCATGCCTAAGGTGGTGGAGTTCATTTTGCTCAGGTTGATTTCGATGGTCTGACCGTCGTCAGAACCGACCTGAATGTTCAGGGTCTGATCTGAGCTCAGGACTTTCACGCCGTTGAAATCAGTCTGTTCAGAGATACGGTTGATTTCAGCCAGACGCGCGTCGATTTCGTCCTGGATGGACTTGCGGTCAGATTCTGAGTTGGTGCCGTTCTGAGACTGCCAAGCCAGACGACGGATGTTCTGCAGGTTGTCGTTGACTTCGTTCAGTGCGCCTTCGGTGGTCTGCGCAATGGAGATACCGTCGTTGGCGTTACGGGAAGCCTGCGTCAGACCGTTGATGTTAGAAGTGAAACGGTTGCTGATCGCCTGACCCGCGGCATCGTCTTTCGCGCTGTTAATACGCACGCCGGAAGATAAACGCTGAATAGCGGTACCCAGTGAAGACTGAGATTTATTCAGGTTGTTCTGTGCTACCAGGCTAAGGGAGTTGGTATTAATAACTTGTGCCATTGAGATTTCCTCGAGTATTTATAATGTAACACTGCAACTGTATTTAAATTGAGTGATGCGTTATTTCGTTCGCATACTTAAATCATCGGAGTGCCGGAAAATCTCTAAAGTCTTTTTTTAAATTAATTTTCTGGGCGGTCAGAAATTATACTTTTGTTAAAATTAAAGGTGAGGATGTTAATAACGTTTTTAGCAGAGGGATTTTTTTATTTACATCATAATCACGATAAAAGAACGCACTTTTGTCGCTAATTGTGAAGTTTGCGGATCGGAATAAGTGAAATAACCGCTGATTTCTGAAATCTATTGGGTGAAAAGAAGCAGGGAATGTTTTTATCGGGCGTTATGGTTGATGGGTAAATGACAAAGAATTAAACTTTATATTGTCTGAACCGATATCTAATAGTGAAGTTACTTTGAAATAAAATACATTCTATACAGGAGAATATAATGGCTTCCTTCTCATCATTGGGTATCGGATCCGGTCTTGACACAGCAACCATGCTTGAGCAGCTCAAGGCAGGGGAACAGACGCGTCTGAAGCCTTATACCTTGCTGCAAACGAGCTATAAATCGAAGATTTCCGCATGGGGTCAGATTTCCAGTTCTATGTCAGCGCTGCAAACCAGCGTAAAAAGTCTGTCTAACGATGCCTTTAACACCTTAACGGTCAGCTCCAATAAAGCGTTTAGCGCGACAGCCACCACCGGCGCCAATGCCGACAGCCATGAAGTCACGGTTGAACAGCTGGCGATGGCGCACAAAATCAAAACCGAAGGCGTGGACAGTGCCGACGATGCGCAAGGCGAGGCGAATAACGGTATCCGCACGGTCACCATTACGACCGGCTCCGGTGATTCAGCGAAAACCACCACGGTTGAGCTGAAGGATGATGAAACCTCACTGAACCAGATTGCCAATGCCATCAATAAACAAGACGGTGGTGTCAGCGCCAACGTGCAGCTCACCAACGACGGTTATCAGCTGGTACTGAGTTCAAAAAGCACCGGCAGCGACGGTAAAATCAGCGTTAAGGTCGAGGGCGATGACAAACTCGGCGATATGCTGAATACCTCGGCCGGCGGCCGGCCAGTTAATGGCCCCGATAACGGCGACGGCATGTATTTAGTGACCGACGCGCAGGATGCATGGCTCAAAGTTGATGGCAGCTCATATACCCGTTCATCCAACAACATCAGCGACATTATCAGCGGCGTCACCCTGCAGCTCAAAGCGGTGTCGGAAGATAATAAATCAGAACAGCTGACGATGACCCGTGATACCGGTGCCATCAAAACCAGCGTGAAAGACTTCGTTGAGAAGTACAACGCGTTGCTGAAAATGACCACCGCAGCCAGCAAATATGTCGAGAATGATACGTCAGGTCTGAAAGACGATCAGGTCGCCACGCAAAATGGTGAAAGCGGCGCACTGATGGGGGATTCCACCCTACGCGGCATGGTCAGTGAGCTGCGTACTGCGGTGAACGGCACCTACGGTTCTTCGGATGCTGACATCACCTCACTGGCGGATATCGGTATCAAAATTGATGCGGCCACCGGCCAGATGACGCTGAATGAAAGCAAAATTGATGCCGCCATTGCTGATAATCCAGACGGTATTGCCGATATGTTCATGGGACGCGGCACTAACGAAGGGATGGCCGTCAAACTCGGCACCATCATTACCAAATATGTGGGTGATCCGGAGACCAAAACTGACGGTTTGATTAAAACGTCCACTGACAGCCTGGATGAACAGGTCAAAATCATGCAGACCCAGCTGGATAAAACCCAGAAACTTATCGACGCACAGGTCGAACGTTACCGGGTTCAGTTCTCGGCGCTGGACAGCACCATGTCACAGCTGAACAGCCTGCAAAATCAGATGACCGCCCTTTTATCGTCACTCTGATGGTTTAATTTTAACGAATAATGATCTTGCAGGAGGCTTGCCCTCCTGCCGGGAGAAAGCGGAACCACCATGTATTCAAAATCGGGAAGTAAGGCTTACGCGCAGGTTGATCTGGAAAGTCAGCTGGCCGGCGCATCGCCACATGAGCTGATTACCATGTTGTATGAAGGCGCGAATAACGCCGTACTGCGCGCCAAAATCTATTTTGAGATGGGAAATATTGCCAGGCGGGGAGAAATGATCTCCCGGGCTATCAATATTATTGATAACGGATTGCGAACGTCTCTGGATCATGAAAAGGGACAACACATCGCGGAAGATTTGGAGAGGTTATATGACTATATGTCACGAACCTTGCTGGATGCTAACCGGCAAAACTCTCCGGACGGACTCACGAGTGTGAGTGAAATACTGACAAACCTTGCCACGACATGGAAGGAAATTGAACCTAAAAAAAGGCTGGAAAATTATGGGTAACACGGTATGCGAAGAGTATGAAGAGATTTATCAGTTGAACTTACATCTGCTGGAAATGGTAAAGCAGGGCAAGTGGGAAGAGTTTATCCAGCTTGCCGAGGTGTATATTACTAAACTGAATGATGTGATCAGTAATCAGCCGGAAGATATATTGCCAGATGAGAAGACGTCACTGAGCTTTATTCTGAAAAGTCTGATCGAAAGTGAAGACGAAATTGAAAAAACGCTGAAAAGCAGACTGGATGTACTGAAAAAGGAGATGTCATCTTTACATCGCGGGAAGAAGTACAGCGAGGCGTATTCATCTCAATTTACCTCCGCGTTCCATTAATCCCCGGAGAGGCTATTTTGGTTAACCAAATATAGCCTTAGCATAGCATTGAGCACCCCTCTCACCTTGCTTGCTACTCTTCGGCAAAATTGAATACTGATTATTCTTAACAGGTAATTCAATTAGCCACAGTGACTTGTTAATAATAATTAATCGTAAGCTGATTCTTCACCACATTCAGGGGCGGCAATAGCTGTCCCTGACTTTCCACCGTATAGACAAAATAAAAGGGTCCGCGCGCCGTCAGCGATGAACCCACACTTTTCTGCCCCGATAATGAATCCAGCCTGATGCACTTTTCCTGACTGCATAATTTAATCTGCAAACCCGGAGGCGGCGCAGAGAGCAGGCTGATACGCCACGAAATCCGGCTAAGGGTCGCCGCCGGCGGGAGGGTCGTGTTTAGCGGGCGACTGGTTAACGTCTGATTGCCCACGCTGACTTTCCCGCCGGCAGAATCTCCGCTCCATGAACCGCTGGCAGCCGCAGCCGCCAGCGGGAATAACAGCGTAAGCCCGGTGATCAGGGCACGAATTTTCATTCTTTGCCCCCGATGATGTAAGACATTCTGACGTTACGGTTATTGCTGATTTCCTGATTCGATAACACGGTCAGCTGCGGATAGACGCGGCGCAGGAAGCGGGACAACATGAAGCGAAGAGGCTGATTCACCAGCAATACCAGCGGCGCTCCGCTGGCTTCCTGCTGGGCAATGGCTTTTTCCGTCTGCAGCATAATATTTTCTGCGATGCCCGGCTCGATGGCGCTGCCACTTTGTGTCGCCTGGATCAGCAACCGTTCGAGATTCAGATCCAGCCCGATCACCTGCATTTCGCCATTGCCGGGGAACCATTTCTGAGTAATGGCACGGCCTAACCTGATGCGAACGTGCGCCGTCAGATCGTCAGGATCGGTAATCGTGCCAGCGAATTCCGCCAGCGTATCAATAATGGTCCGCACGTCGCGAATGGAGATCCGCTCCGACAGCAGATTTTGCAGCACTTTGTGGAACGTGGTCAGCGAAATCACGCCGGGGATCAGATCCTCAACCAGTTTCGGCATGTCTTTCGTCAGGCGATCCAGCAGTTGCTGCGTTTCCTGACGGCCAAACAGCTCGTCCGTGTGCAGGGAAATCAGGTGATTAAGGTGTGTGGCGATCACCGAACTCGGATCCACCACGGTATAACCCAGCGCCTGAGCCCGTTCGCGCATGACTTCGTCGATCCACACCGCAGGCAAACCAAAGGCCGGATCCTGACAAGGTACACCCGGCAATTCACCTTCAGCACAACCCGGATCGATCGCCATCCAGCGTTCAGGCTGAGTTTCCCCGCGTCCGATTTCAACGCCTTTCAGCAGGATCCGGTAATCCGTCGGCGCCAGATCTAAGTTGTCGCGGATGTGAACCGGCGGTGGCAGGAATCCCATTTCCTGAGCAAATTTCTTACGGATCCCGCGAATACGGGTCAGCAGCTGACCTTTCTGTTCACTGTCTACCATCGGGATCAGGCGGTATCCCACTTCCAGCCCCAGAACATCTTCATGCTGCACGTCTGCCCACGAGGCTTCGGTGACCTGCGCCGCGTCAGCTTCGGCCTTCGCCGCCGCCTGAGCGTCTTTGCTCATCGGGCGTTTGCGGGCTGACGGATTATCGGTCTGACGTCCTCGCAACCACCAGGCCAGGGCCAGTAAGCCGCCGGTAAACAGCAGGAAGACAAAGTTAGGCATCCCCGGCACCAGCCCCAGCAAGCCGATCACACCGGCGGCCAGCACCATGACGCGTGGATTATTAAACAGCTGACCCACCATCTGCTCGCCGACGTCCTGATCGGTCGCCACGCGGGTCACGATCACACCGGCGGCGGTCGAAATCACCAGTCCGGGGATCTGCGCCACCAGACCATCACCGATGGTCAGCAGGGTGTAAGTTGCACCGGCTTCGGCGAAAGACATATCGTGCTGCATCGTGCCGATCATCAGACCGCCGATCACGTTAATGGCCATGATCAGCAACCCTGCGATGGCATCGCCGCGCACGAATTTACTGGCACCGTCCATAGATCCGTAGAAGTCGGCTTCCTGCGTCACATCGCTGCGGCGCTTTTTGGCTTCTTCCTCGCCGATGATCCCGGCATTCAGATCCGCATCGATCGCCATCTGTTTGCCCGGCATTCCGTCGAGGACAAAACGTGCGCCAACTTCGGCGATACGCCCGGCACCTTTGGTGATAACCATAAAGTTGATGATCACCAGAATGACGAACACGATGATACCGATGGCAAAATTACCGCCCACCAGAAAGTGCCCGAATGCATCGATCACCTGACCGGCCGCCCCTTCACCGGTATGCCCATACATCAGGATGATACGGGTCGACGCAATGTTCAGCGCCAGCCGCAACAGCGTGGAAAACAGCAGCACCGTCGGAAACGCGGAGAATTCAAGGGTGTTCTGCGTAAACATCGCCACCAGCAAAATCATCAGCGACAGCACGATATTGAAGGTAAACAGCAAATCCAGAATGAAAGCTGGCAGCGGCAAAATCATCATGGCCAGAATGGTCATGATCAATACCGGACCTGCCAGTATTTGCCATTGCGTCTGTTTAAAATCCGGTAAACGTAATTTGGTGGCTAAATTGGCCATCACTCATGACTCTCTTGTGCAAAATCCAGTGCAGCAGGCACCGGAAGGTTCTCAGGTTTTTTAGGAAGCGCGCCGGTGCCTTTTTTCCAGCGTCTCAGGCCGTATACCCAGGCCAGAACCTCTGCGACGGCACCGTATAATTCGGTCGGGATTTGTTCGCCAATTTCGCAATGCCGGTAAAGCGCACGCGCCAGCGGCGGGGCTTCCAGCATCGGAATATTGTGCTTAGCCGCTTCTTCACGGATGCGTAATGCAATATCGCCCGCGCCCTTGGCGAGCATCATTGGCGCGCCTGTTCCGTCCTCTTTGTAGCTGAGGGCAATGGAATAGTGGGTCGGGTTATTCACAATCACGTCAGCCTGAGGAATGTCTTCCATCATTCGCTGACGGGCAGCGGCGCGTTGCAGCTGTTTGATACGCCCTTTAACGTGCGGATCGCCTTCCTGCTGTTTAAATTCATCACGTATTTCCTGACGGCTCATGCGTAACTTTTTCAGGTTACTCATGATCTGATGGAATACGTCATAACCCACCAGCGGGATCAGGGCCAGGATCACCACCAGCAGACAGCCGGACACCAGCGATCGCATATCCTTCAGCCCGATCGCGACCGGTTCATAAATCAGCTGGATCATGTGGGATTTTGCGCTCATCAGGTAAACCCCGGCTGCACATCCCACCAGGGTGACTTTCAGAAGGCTTTTCAGTAATTCCGACACCACCTGTGTGGAAAACATGCGTTTGAGTCCTGATAAAGGATTCAAACGCTTGAGATCCATTTTTAATGATTTTCCGCTGATATTCAGACCGCCCAGTAACAGCGGCGAGGCCAGACCGGTGAAAAACAGCCCGACTAAAATGGGCAGCACGGAAAATACCGCCATGCTGAATAACTCACCGGCGCGCAGAAGCATCAGTCTGGAATCAAGCATCACCAGACGGTCAAAGGTCAGCCCGTTGTGCAACAGCAAGCTGAGCTTTCCGGCCAGATGCGAGCCACCGAGCATGATCAGCATCCAGCCCACCAGCAGCATCAGTAAAGATGTCAGCTCTTTCGACCGCGGAACCTGCCCCTCTTCGCGGGCTTTCGATATCCTGGTGGGGGTGGGTTCCTCTGTTTTTTCTACATCACTTTCTTCAGACATAAGAGCAGCCCGTGAAGTGACCGCGCAGGGCGGAATGCAGAGAAGAAGAGAGGAGGAAACAGAACCGCATGATGTTTAGAATCCCAGCGAATCGAGCAGGTCATCGACCTGATCTTGCGAGGCAACAATGCCTGCCACGGACTGGTTGATCTGCGGCCCGTTTTTCAGGCTGTCTTCCGGCTCGCTGGTGGACGCAGGCATCATGCCCGGCATGTTTTCTACCAGAACCTGAATCAGCTCCTGCTCAACGTTTTCGATGAGCTTCATCATGTTCTGGATCACCTGACCGGTCAGATCCTGAAAGTCCTGAGCCATCATGATTTGCATGAGCTGTTCATTGGTCTGGCGGGCAATCACCGGCGTTTCATCGAGAAAGGCGCGTGTGTCTGCGACCAGTTCCCGCGCCATTGACAGCTCAACCGGATTTTCAAACCAGGTATCCCAGCGTTGTTTCAGGCCGGAGGATTGTTCGCTCAGGGAATCCTGAAGCGGGCGCGCAATTTCCACGCAAGTTAATGCGCGGTCGGCTGCCTGCGAGGTTTTCCCCACGACATAATTCAGACGCTCCCGGGTATCGGGGATCGCTTCCGCCACATCCATAATGGCGCGATCCAGACCCAGATTAGCCACACTGTCGCGCAGGAGACGGGTGAGCTGACCAATGCGGGAAAAAATGTCTTTGAAGTTTTTTGCTGACGCCTGGTTTGTTGTTGTATTCATCCTCTGATTACCATCCCAGTTTTTCGAAGATTTTATTGAGTTTCTCTTCCAGCGTTGCCGCGGTGAAAGGCTTCACCACATACCCGTTCGCGCCAGCCTGTGCCGCCGCAATGATATTTTCCTTTTTCGCTTCAGCGGTCACCATCAGCACCGGAATCGCTTTCAGTGCATCGTCTTTACGCATTTCCGAAAGCAGTTGCAGGCCGTCCAGGTTTGGCATATTCCAGTCACTGATGACGAAGTCGAAGGTCGAGGCGCGCAGTTTAGTCAGCGCATCCTGACCGTCTTCGGCCTCTTCAACATTCTTAAATCCCAAATCCTGAAGCAGGTTGCGGACAATGCGGCGCATGGTGGCGAAATCATCGATAACCAAAAAGCGCAAATTTTTATCTGCCATTTACTCGTCCTTAAAGGGTGAAAATTGTGGAAATACAAAACGGTAGAAAAACAAAAGACACCCGATAGCAGGTACCATAACAGGTGTTAAATTCGCCGGGCCTGACCCACCACCCCGTTGAGGATGTGCTGCGTCATGTCATGTAAATCAGTCACCTCACACGCCGCGCCCAGCCCGATTGCCTCGCGCGGCATACCAAAGACCACGCAGGTTTTCTCGCTTTGTGCCAGGGTATGCGCGCCGGAGTTGCGCATCTCCAGTAATCCGTGGGCACCGTCACTGCCCATGCCGGTCAGGATTGCGCCGACTGCATTTTTGCCGGCAGAATTGGCGACTGACCGGAAAAGCACATCGACGGAAGGGCGGTGGCGGTTAACCGCCGGAGCCTGATTCAGTTTGATGTGGTAATTCGCGCCGCTGCGGATCAGTTCCATGTGCCGGTCGCCGGGCGCAATATAGGCATGACCCGGCAGAACGCGGTCGCCGTCCTCACCTTCTTTCACCGAAATCTGGCACAAGTTGTCGAGGCGTTCTGCAAAAGAACGCGTGAAGCCGGGCGGCATATGCTGAGCAATCACGATGCCCGGACTGGTCATCGGCATCGGAAGTAGCACCTGACGCAAGGCTTCGGTACCGCCGGTGGAGGAACCAATCGCAATGATTTTTTCACTGCCGACCAGCGGGCTGGAAATCACCGCAGTGACGTTGGGATGACGGTCCCGGCGGCAGACCAGCACCCGGGAAGCCATGCGGATTTTTTCTGCAATAATTTCCGCATATTGCATCATGCCGTCTTTCAGCCCCATCTCAGGCTTGGTGACAAAATCCAGAGCCCCCAGTTCCAGAGCACTCAGTGTTATTTCCGATCCCCGGCTGGTCAGCGAGGACACCATGATCACCGGCATAGGGCGCAGACGCATCAGGCGTTCCAGAAAGTCCAGACCGTCCATCCGTGGCATTTCTACGTCCAGCGTCAGAACGTCCGGATTAAATCGCTTGATCAAATCCCGGGCAATGATGGGATCCGGTGCTGTGGCCACCATTTCCATATCAGACTGATGATTCACAATGTCACTCATAATGGTGCGAATGAGTGCCGAATCATCAACACAAAGTACTCGTATCTTTTTCATTATTTCTCCCGTGCCAGGGAATACACTGACTGACCACGCAGGCGGAAAGGACCATTCTTACTGTTAAAATGTTCAGAATGGCCGGCGAACAAAATGCCTCCCGGTTTGAGCATGGTGGCGAAGCGTTTCATCAGTTGCTCCTGCGTTTTCTGATCAAAATAGATCATCACGTTACGGCAGAAGATGGCGTCAAACGGCGCCGGAACATCCCAGTTCGGGCTCAGCAAATTAAGGTGCTGGTAACGGATACTGGCCAGTAATTCTTTTCTGACTTTCACCAGATTTTCCTGATCGCCGTTGCCGCGCAGGAAATAATTTCGCTTCTGTTCAGCGGTTAAACTGTCGAGATCGGACAGGCGATACACCGCATTCGTGGCTTTCTGTAATACTTCTGTGTCGATATCCGTTGCCCAGACTCGCGGTCCTGCCACAGGACGCCCCAACGTTTCATCCAGCGTCATGGCGATGGAACAAGGCTCTTCACCGGTCGATCCTGCGGTACACCACACGGTGTAATTTGGCCGGTTGCGCGCATGTTCTGCCAGAATAGGGAAGTGATAAGACTCCCTGAAAAATGACGTCAGGTTGGTGGTCAGCGCATTAATAAATAGCTGCCATTCCGGGCTGTTCTGATTGGATTCCAGGCGACTCACATAATCAGCAAAACGGGTTAATTTCAGTTCACGTAGCCTGCGGGACAAACGGTTATAGACCATGTCTCGCTTCTGGCTATTTAATACAATCCCTGCGCGTTGATAGATAAGCTCTGCAATCTTTTGCAAATCTTTATCGGAGAGTTCTTCCTGAAGTCGCATATTTCAATTGTTCAACTGTTACTGATGGAATTTAATTCCCAAAGGGATAATAACTGACATATCTGCCTGCATATTCCCCAATTGATAAGGAAGGTGATGATCTCCTGTAGGTTGGTACGGCAGATATTGACAGCGAAGAAATAAAAAATGACCAGCCGGCCATATTGAACATATTTCTTAAAAGAGGTTTTTTTCCGATACTGTTATGTCATCAGATAACACGTCTTTTAAACAGACATACTCATGACTTCCTGATAAGCACTGACCATTTTATTTCGCACCTGGATACCCAGATTAAGTGCCACAGACGATTTCTGCATGGATATCATGACATCGTTCAGCCCGATGTCGGTCGCACCGGTCATGTAGTCCTGCGCCTGTGTCTTGGCGGTGTTCTGCACCTGGCTGATATTGTTAATACTGTCGAATAAAATGTCTGAAAATTGTAATTTTTTCTCAACATTTTTATTATCAGAAATGAACGGTGTTTTTTGTGTGGCCGACGTTTGCTGTGCCTGGAAGCTAATTTGATCCAGAACGCCTTTCATCGATTGAATAGACATCAGAAATTCCTTTATATCGGCTTAATAAGCTCGCCGTTATTCTCTCTGTGGGTTTTTAATAACTGCAGCGTAACATAAGGTCATGTAAATAAAATAATGCGAATAGCTGACAGAAGTTTCAGCTTATTGATGTTTAAAAAAAACGCAATTAGAAGATAATACGCGACTGGAAATCTGTCTGTGTATTTACTGCTTCGCTTTCTCTTATCCGTATCCGGAGTGCTGATTCGCAACAATACGCCTGCATTGCGTCATTTATTTTTTTACAGGACTACGGCATGAATGCCACAACAAACGGTATTAAAAACAAAAGTACAGCTAATCTGATGGCAGCATTAGAACGTTTACGTTCGAGTCCTAAAATTATATTGCTCATCAGCGCGTCTGCGGCAATTTCAATCATTATTGCCCTGATCTTCTGGGCTAAATCGCCAGATTATCGCGTCCTGTACAGCAATATCAGCGATCAGGACGGCGGCGCTATCGTGGCGCAATTAACGCAAATGAATGTGCCTTACCGCTTTCAGGAACGCGGCGGGGCGATCATGGTACCTGAGGATAAAGTTCACGAAGCACGGCTGACCCTCGCCCAGCTCGGTTTGCCGAAGGGCGGCGCCGTGGGTTTCGAATTGCTCGATCAGGAAAAATTTGGCATCAGCCAGTTCAGTGAGCAGGTTAACTACCAGCGTGCGCTGGAGGGGGAACTTGCCCGCACCATTGAAACGCTCGGCACGGTACAGAATGCCCGCGTGCATCTGGCTATGCCAAAACCTTCTATGTTTGTCCGCGAACAGAAGCCACCTTCTGCGGCGGTCACCGTGACGCTGAAGAACGGACGCACGCTGGATTCCGGGCAGGTGAATGCGATCACGTATCTGATTTCCAGCGCGGTGCCGGGGCTGAATGCCGATAACGTCACCATCGTCGATCAAAGCGGACGGCTGCTGACCCAAAGTGGCGGTCAGGCGATGCAGACGACGCAGCTCAAATATACCAGCGAAGTGGAAGCGGATTACCAGCAGCGTATCCAGACGATCCTCGCCACGATTGTCGGGCGCAATAACGTTAAGGCGCAGGTGACTGCACAGATTGATTTCACTCAGCACGAACAAACCGCCGAGCAATACCAGCCCAATTCATCGCCGGACAAAATGGCGATCCGCAGCCGCCAGACCAGTGATGCCGAACAGGGCAGCAAAAATGGCGTCGGTGGTGTGCCGGGGGCGCTGAGCAATCAGCCACCTGTGCCGGCGACCGCGCCCATTACCCAGCCGCCGGTAGCGAATCAACCTGCGCAGGGGAACAATGCGGCAAACAACAACGCCACTCAGGCGGCAGGCACGGCTGAAACGACAGTGGCTACGCCGATGCCGTTTAACAACCGCAAAGACAACACCACTAACTATGAGCTCGACCGCACGCTGACGCACATCAAGCGCAGTACCGGAAGCATTGAGCGGCTTTCTGTTGCCGTGGTCGTTAACTATCTGCCGGGTAAAGACGGCACGCCGGTGGCGTTAACGCCGGAGCAACTGGAGCAGGTGAATGCGCTGGTGAAAGAGACGATGGGGTATTCCGCCGCACGTGGCGACACCATCAACATTGTGAACTCGCCCTTTACCCCGGTGGAAGAAGAACCAGCACCGCCGTTCTGGAAACAGGAAGGCTTCATCAACCTGCTGATGTCTGCCGCCCGTTATCTGCTGATTGCCCTCGTGGCCTGGTTCCTGTGGCGTAAAGCCGTGCAGCCTGCCTGGCTGCGCAATCAGGAACTGGTGTTGCAACGGCTGGAACTTGAGAAACAGGCACGTCAGGAAGAACTGGATGCCAGCGCACGCCGTGCAGAAAGCGGCGCGAGAGCCAAGGCCGAGCAGCGCGTTGAAACGGAACTTAATACCCAGAGCCTGCGCGAACTGGCACAGCAGGAGCCACGGGTTATTGCACTGGTCATTCGCCAGTGGATGAATAAGGAGATGAAGTCCTGATGAATGCCTCAGATAAAAGTGCGATCGTCATGCTGACGCTCGGTGACGGGCTGGCGGCCGAGGTGTTCAAGCACCTCAACACCCATGAAGTCAAACTGATCAGTAGTTCAATGGTCAATATGGGCGGCTTCACTCATGAGCAACTGGCCGAAGTGCTGAAGGAATTCCAGCGGGATTCCAGTGAATACGCGGCACTGAGCGTGAATACCAATGAGTATCTGCGCAGTGTGCTGGTGAAGGCGCTGGGCGAAGAGCGTGCCTCAAGCCTGCTCGAGGACTTGCTGGATAGCCAGCAGGGCACCAACGGTATCGAGACGCTCAACTTTATGGAGCCGCAGACCGTCTTCGACCTGATCCGCGACGAACACCCGCAGATTATTGCCACCATTCTGGTTCACCTCAAACGCGGTCAGGCTGCGGATGTGCTGAGTAAATTCGATGACCGCGAACGTAACGACATTATGTTGCGTATCGCTACCTTCGGCGGCGTTCAGCCTGCTGCCTTGCAGGAACTGACCGAAGTGCTCAACGGTCTGCTGCACGGTCAGAATCTCAAACGCAGCAAAATGGGCGGTGTACGTCCTGCGGCGGAAATTCTCAACCTGATGAAATCTCAGCAGGAAGAGGCGGCTATCGAAGCCGTTCGCGAGTTCGATCAGGAACTGGCGCAGAAGATTATCGACGAGATGTTCCTGTTCGAAAATTTGGTGGAAATCGAAGACCGCAGCATTCAGCGCATCCTGCAGGAAATCGAAAACGAATCACTTATCGTTGCCCTCAAAGGTGCCGAAGGGCCGCTGCGTGAGAAGTTCTTCCGCAATATGTCCCGTCGCCAGGCTGACATCATGAAAGAGGATCTGGGTTCACGCGGTCCGATCCGTATGTCTCAGGTGGAAGCCGAGCAGAAGAGCATTTTGCTGATTGTCCGCCGTCTGGCAGAAACCGGCGAAGTGGTGATTGGAGGAAGCGAAGATGCCTACGTCTGATCGCGAAACGCAGCCTGACTGGCAGGTCTGGAAGCCGCAGAACCTGCTGGACGATTTCAGCCAGCCTGAACATGACATTATTGATACGCCGGGAACCTATCAGTCTGATAAATTATTGCAGGCCGAGTTATCCCGCATCCGCCAGCAGGCCGAACAAAAAGGCTTTGCTCAAGGGCAGGCTCGTGGTGTGGAAGAAGGTAAAAAACAGGGGCACGAGGCGGGATTTGCTCAGGGGCACAAAGAAGGTTTTGAACAGGGTCTGGCTGAGGCCGGCGCGCAGCAGCGTGTAACCGGCGAGCATTTTGCCCGGCTGCTGGAAGAGTTCAAAATTGCCCTCAGCAACCTCGACAGCGTGATCCCGTCGCGTCTGGTGCAGTTGTCGCTGACGGCGGCACGCTCCATTCTGGGCAAAAATATCACCTGCGATAACGACGTCTTGCTGGAGAAAATTCAGCAACTATTACAGCAGGAAACGCTGTTCAAGGGTACCGCGATTCTGTGGGTCAATCCTGATGATCTGGCGCTGGTTCAGGATAACGTCGGTAAATCACTGGCGTCGATGGG